>JBJERI010000091.1:0-3072 GCA_051882195.1 Ruminiclostridium sp.
TGCCAAACTGGGAAATCCGCAGTACGGAAGAAAAAGAGCGCATCACAAAGGATTTTCTTGATACCCATAATTCGTGGGTGATTGACGGGAATTATTCAAAGCTGTTTTTCCGCCGCAGAATGGAGGAGGCGGATATAATAATTCTGCTGCTTTTCAACAGATTTTCCTGTCTGCGCCGTGTTATCCGCCGATACGCAAAATATAAGGACACCACTCGTCCCGATATGGCAGAAGGATGCAACGAAAAAATCGACCTTGAATTTGTAAAATGGGTGCTTCACGGCGGACGTACAAGACAGGTGAAAAAGCATTACAACAGCGTAATTTCACAGTACAAGGAAAAGGTCATTGTTGTAAAAAATCAAAAGCAGCTTGACGAGTGCTTAAGAAAGCTGTCCTCCCCATTGTCTGTTTCCAACAAAAATGCCTGAGAGCTTTGCAAAAATGCTCTCAGGCTTATTTTATGCGCTTGTTTCGTTCTTTTCCTTGGTCGCCTTAATGATTTTCTGACGTGAAAACTCCTCACGCTCCTTTTCCTCAAGTGCGTTGGTAATAAATTTTACCTGCGCCGTGTATTTGGGGATAAGAATGTTTTTGAGGGCGTTTGCACGCTTCTGGGTTTTCTTTATTGCAATTGCAAGACGGTAAATGCTGTTTTCAATTTCCGCAAGAGTAACCGTCAGCCGCTTTGTTTCGTTAAAGCAAATGTAGGCTCTGTCAAACTGTGAGTTGGTCATTGCCGCACTGTATGTCATTTTGTCGGGCTTTTCCTCAATGGAAACGGTGGGAAGCTCAACGCCCATTACGCTGCGATAGCTTATTTTAACGCTGTCCTCAACGGGAATCTGATTTGCATAGGGAGAAATTACGCCAAGCATAATATTTGCCTTTTGGAGGGCAAGATAAGCTTCTCCGTAGGTTTTCTCAATGCTACCTCTCAGCTCCTTTGCCTTATCCGAAAGGTTTACCATTTCACGAATAAGAATGTTGCGCTTTCTGTCCATCAGCTCATAGCCAACCTTAGCCTGGAGCAGAGAACGCTTTGCGTTTATTAAATTGCCTTTGGTAGGGAAAATCTGCTGCTCTGCCATAAGCCGTCACCTTACTTTAAAAATCTTTCCGCTCTTTCGGGCTTGTAATACTTTTCAATCATCTGGTCGTTCATACGGTCAAGCTCGTTTCTCGGCAGCATTGAAAGCAAATCCCATGCAAGATTGAGAGTATCGTCAATGGTTCTGTTTTCATCAAAGCCCTGCTTTAAGAAATTCTGCTCAAAAGCAACACCGAACTTCATATATGACTTGTCAATGGGAGAAAGCTCGTCCTCACCGATAACCGAAGCAAGGGCTCTTGCGTCCTGTACCTTTGCATAAGCCGCAAAAATCTGATTTGCAACATCTGGGTGGTCGGGTCTTGTAAAGCCCTCGCCGATACCGTCCTTCATAAGTCGGGATAGTGACAAAAGCACCGAAAGTCCCGGATAAACCCCCGTCTGGTCAAGATTTCGGTCAAATACTATCTGTCCCTCGGTAATGTAAGCCGTAAGGTCGGGTATTGGGTGGGTAATATCGTCATTCGGCATTGTGAGAATGGGTATCTGCGTTACCGAGCCGCTGCTGCCCTCGATTACGCCTGCACGCTCGTACATTGCCGCAAGGTCGGAATAAAGATAACCGGGGTAACCCTTTCTGCCGGGGATTTCTCCTTTTGATGATGAGAATTCACGGAGCGCCTCGCAGTATGAGGTAAGGTCGGTCATAATAACCAGAATGTGCATATTCTTCTCATAAGCCAGATATTCCGCCGCCGTAAGGGCGCATTTTGGTGTAAGGATACGCTCGATAATAGGGTCGTTTGACAGGTTGAGGAACATTACAACACGCTCGATTGCGCCTGTTTCCTCAAAGGAACGGCGGAAATAATCAGCAACGTCGTTCTGAACACCCATTGCCGCAAATACCACCGCAAAGTCCTTGCCCTCGCTGTCCGCAATTTTAGCCTGCTTTACTATCTGCACCGCAAGCTTGTTGTGGGAAAGACCCGAGCCTGAGAAAATAGGCAGCTTCTGACCTCTGATAAGGGTCATAAGACAGTCGATTGAGGAAATTCCCGTGTGAATATAGTTTCGTGGGTATGAACGGGCGGCGGGGTTAAGGGCGCGACCGTTTATGTCCCCCATTTTCTCGGGGAAAACAGGTCCAAGTCCGTCAATAGGCTTGCCTGCGCCGTTGAAAACTCGTCCCAGCATTTCGGTTGCCAGCGGAATTTCAAGAGGCTTTCCTGTAAAGACAGTTTTTGTATTTTCAAGGGAAAGTCCATTTGTGCCCTCGAAAACCTGGAGAACCACCTTGTCACCCTCCATCTGAACAACACGTCCAAGACGTTCCGTTCCGTCCGCAAGGTGAATATTGGCGATTTCCTCATAGGAAACGCCCTTTACACCCTCAAGGCAGACTAAAGGGCCGTTGATTGATCTAAGTCCTGCGTACTGAATATCCATTGTCAATCCTCTCCTTTAGTCAGCTTATCGAATAAATCGTCAATTTCTCTGATGTAATCGTCAAACATTTCGGGCTTGTCGTTGGAAATGTCGTATTTCATTTTCACAAGCTTGTCGAACAGGTTGTACTGCATTATGGTTGAAAGCATAATTCCGCCGTTTATTGCCTCAAGAGCCTTGTGATAAAGCTCAAGTATGGTTTTCATCATAAGTCGCTGCTTTTCCATAGGAACATAAGTATCGTCCTTGTGGAATGCGTTCTGCTGGAGGAAGCCTACACGGATAACCTTTGCGATTTCAATTATAAGCTTCTGATCGTCGGGAAGTACGTCTGCGCCGATAAGCTTTACGATTTCCATAAGCTTGTTTTCTTCGATAAGCAGCGTGTTTATTTCCTGCCTTAACTGCATAAAATCAGCGCCAACGTGCTCCTTGTAATAAGGCGCTAAATCCTCCATATACTCGGAATAGCTGGTAATCCAGTTAATTGCGGGATAATGACGGGCATAAGCAAGGGACTTGTCAAGCGCCCAGAAGCAGCGCACAAAACGCTTTGTGTTCTGTGTAACAGG
>JBJERI010000092.1:0-3054 GCA_051882195.1 Ruminiclostridium sp.
GGAAGAAATCTGCGTTCAGATGTTAGAGCAGTATCAGAAAGAGCAAAAAGCCCTTAAGCAACAGGTGCGGGAGCTGTCCGAACGAATGAGCGCTGTCAGACAGGATGAGCAGGATATTGAGGAATTTATCCGCCGCTTGAAGAAATACACCGATGTTCAGGAGCTTACAAGGGAAATGTGCCTTGAGCTTATTGAGTATATCACCGTTGATGAATTCGTAAGGTACAGCAGTGCGCCGAGAAAAATCCATATTTATTACAAGCTGTTGGACAAGCCGCTGAAGGACAGACGGAATTTGTTTATTGATGAAACTTAATGATATTATTATCGTGCATCCTTAAAAGAGGTTGAATACATTAAATGTGTACTGTCATCAATTCCAAAACGCACAGGCAAGAGTAGCCGAAGCTATGGACGGAGCGTTCGGGTTTCTTGACGGTCGCAAGATGGAGGCTTAAAGCGTGTATCTCGGAAAAATCCTCAATAGCGGACAAACAGCGGACAAGCCGAAATTCTGACAAAAAGAAAAGCCCACAAAAGGCTTTGTTAAGCCAAATGTGAGCTGTGCTTATGGTGACCCGTACGGGAATCGAACCCATGATTCCGCCGTGAAAGGGCGATGTCTTAACCGCTTGACCAACGGGCCTTGTCAATCCGTCTATGCGCTGATTGCCCTTGCAACCGCACACTCAACAACTGGAATGGTACACTTGAAACGGATTTATAAAAAATAAACAGCTTTGAATTTCTGTCGACAGGGAAATCGGTACACTGTTTATAATGGTAGCGGCAGTCGGATTCGAACCAACGACACCCTGGGTATGAACCAAGTGCTCTAGCCAACTGAGCTATGCCGCCATATATAAGTCACTTTGAGAAGTTTTTGTTTATCTCCCTCAGCGACTTAATCATTATATCACAAGGAATTGCATTTGTCAACACTTTTTTGCAAAATTTTTAAATTTTTTAAGTTCTCTGTAAACACGGGCAATGGGAAGCCCCATAACATTGTAATAATCACCTTTTATGCCTTTGATAAGCACAGCACCTTTGCCTTGAATTCCATAGGCGCCCGCCTTGTCGAAAGGCTCTCCGGATGCAACATATTCGGATATTTCATCATCGGAAAGGGGATAGAATTCCACCTCAGTTGCGTCGCAAAAGTTGATTTTTTTGCCTTGGGAAATAATGTACACTCCCGTGAAAACCGTATGGACATTGCCCGACAGCTTTTTCAGCATACGGATTGCGTCAGCTTTGTCCTTGGGCTTGCCCATTATTTCGCCGCAGCATACCACGATAGTATCAGCTGCCACTATTGTATCGTCAGGGTGGCTTTCCCATATTTCCTCCGCCTTCTGCTTGGCAAGAGCCTCAGCAACCTGTCCGTCCTTAAGGTCGGGAGAAACAACCTCATCTCTTGTTGCAGGCACAATTTTAAAATCAAAGCCTGCGCTTTCCATAAGCTCTCGCCTGCGGGGAGATTTGCTTGCAAGTATAATCAATCCTGTTTTTCCTCGTCGCTTCCGAAAAATTCCTTATATGCGGCAATGCTCTTTTCAATAATTTCAACCGCATTTTTCTGACCCATTACCTCGTTTACGGCAGTATTTTTGCCCTCAAGCTGCTTGTAAACGGAGAAAAAGTGCTGCATTTCGCTGAAAATATGCTGGGGCAGTGCTTCGATGCTTCTGTAAGAATTGTAAGTAGGGTCCTCAAAGGGAATGGCGATGATTTTTTCATCGTTCTTGCCGTTGTCAATCATATTGATAACGCCGATTGGGTAGCACTGCACAAGGACAAGTGGATTTATAGGCTCGTTGCAGAGTACAAGCACGTCAAGAGGGTCGCCGTCGTCAGCAAGAGTCTTTGGAATAAAGCCGTAGTTAGCAGGGTAGTGGGTGGAAGTGTAAAGAATTCTGTCGAGAATGAGCAGTCCCGATTTTTTGTCAAGCTCGTACTTGTTTTTGCTGCCCTTTGGAATTTCAATTACTGCAAGAAAGTCATGAGGCGTAATTCTTTTGCTGTCAATATCGTGCCAAACGTTCATATTAAATATTCCTTTCAGATAAGCGTTTTCATATTTTCATTATAATATGTCATTGGAAAAAATACAATAGTTTTTTTAAATTTTGCAGAACAGCCGCCAAAGATTTTTCTTCGGCGGCTGTTCTTGTTATTATATTAACCTTAATCGGTGAATTAAGCTTAGGATTTTGTGTAAACGGTTTTGGCGCTGACGCCCTGCAATCTGCCTATTTTGCCAGAAATTGAGTTAATTACGTCCTGTGGTGCGTCAACTGCAATGCTTATAATATTAACATTTTTCTTGTGGTAGGGAATACCCATTCTGCCGATGATATAGCTTCCGTATTCGTGAAGAATAACGTTCATTTGCTCAACTGAATCGGGATTTTCCACCAATATTCCTATAATAGCAACTCTTGTTTCCATGATGCTCCTAAAAAAACTGCACCCGAAGATGCAGTTACAGCTTTTCTGTAATTCATCTTCCGCTTCAATAAAGGCAATACTGCACAAAGATTGTGTGCGAATTGCGAAGTCAGATTTTCCGTCAGATTGTATAAATTGAGTGCAGGCTGGCTGGCGCCAGTCAAACGAAATTTGTGCAAGATGACGAAAAATATGCAAGCAAGGCGTACGCAAAGCCGATAGGCGGTCTTTATGCGGTGTTGCCTAAAATTTCAGCGTCAGGCTATATTAAAATATTAACACATTAAAGCTCCTGTGTCAAGACCTATTTTCCTAATCTGTAATCCTTTATTCCCCTTAAAATCTCCTTTTTCGCTTCAAGAGCCTGTTCTTTTGTAGCCGGGGGAGTGTCCTTGAGGGGATAATCAATGCCCAGATTTTCGTACTTTACCTTGCCCATTTCGTGATAGGGAAGAACGTCAAGGGCTTTAACGTTTTTCAGTCCGCCGATAAAGCGTCCAAGCTGATAAAGAAAGGCTTTGTCCGTAGTTATTTCGGGAACAACAACGTGTCTTATCCATACGGGAACGGTGTTTTCCGCAAGATATTTTGCAAATTCAA
>JBJERI010000093.1:0-3037 GCA_051882195.1 Ruminiclostridium sp.
TCTGTGGAATTGCTTAGCAATTCCACTCTTGGCACGTTTTTCGACGGACTGAGGCTCCCACTTTTTGCGGGAGCCTTCATTGATAAGAGAATTGCTTTATATACGTTTTTTATTGTCCGTATTTCTGTACACTCTATATGTTATAATAAGGTTGAGAAATAATTATTCGGAGGAAATGCTATGGAAATAATCATTAACCCCGAAGCTGAAAGGCTTATGGCTGAAATAAAAAACCTTAAGGAAAAGCTGCTTGCTCTTATCGAGGAAAGGGACGAGTTAATTTATCATATCTGCCCAATGATCGAAGCAAAATATGCGGAGTTTATCGGAACGTTGGAGCTGGATGCGCTTGATATGGAAAACAAGGTGCGGGAAATAAAGCGCAAAATCGAGATAGTAAGGGCGGAGCGCAGCAAGGGCAATTCTGTAACAATGGAACAGGTTGAAGCCCAAGTCGAGGACGAACTGAAAAGCTACATAGTTGCGCTGAAAATGGCGCAGCAGCAGAACGAGGAGGAAAAAAAACGGCTTAGCGGAGATTTTCTTTCCGATAACGAAGCGAAGGAGCTTAAGGAAATTTACAGAAATATTGCAAAGCAGCTTCACCCCGACCTGAACGAAAATCTGACCGATGAGGAGAAGGAGTTGTTTTTCAAGGCGGCAGAGGCTTACAAATCGGGAGATATTATGCTGATGCGTATGCTGGATACTGCAACAAAAAATATTGACGCTGCCGCAGCGGACGAAAGCACAATGGAAAAGCTGAAAAATCAGCGTGATAAGCTGAAGCTGAACACGCAGACTATATCGGCGCTGATTAACGATATAAAGTCCGATTATCCCTACAATATGCGTGAAACCATAAGTAACAGGGACAGGGTTATTGAAATAAGAGAAAAGCTGCAAAAGGTAATAGAGGATTACAAAGCGGTTTATAAGGAGTACGAGGAAGAATACGCAGTGCTTTTTAGTTGAGGAGGCTGTTTATGAACGAGCTTGCGAAAATTGAAAAGAACAGCCTTGTGGCGGCAATCCACAGCGGCAATTTCGACGTGGAGGTGCCTTTCAGACGGGAAATTTTTCTGCTCCACACAGGAATTGCAGGCTGTCAGTTCAGAGAAAATATCAAGGAAATTGCCGCCGAAATAAAAGAGGGGGATACCCTTACGTTAAAGCGTGAGCCTGACAATGAACACGATAAGTTAGCAATACTTGTTCTTGACCCGAAGGGCAGAGCCATGGGCTATGTTCCCATGAAGGATAATAAGGTTATTGCAAGGCTGCTTGACGCAGGAAAGAATGTTTACGCCATATTCGGGATAAAGCATTACGACAATAACGAGGAATTGTCGAAAGAGGTTCTTGACAATGTGTCTTTTGAGCGGAAAAACGGCGAGAGAATAAGCAGCAGGAACAACTACTTTGATTACAGAATAGATATTTTTATGAGGGATTGAGAATGAACAGAAGTGAAACGGAAGAAATGCATCTTCGTCTGATGAGCCGCATAGAGGACATTGACGACTCAATATGCGAGATAATCAACAGGGATATTTACGGCTTTGCGAAAATGCTTGTTTTTGCGGACAACGAATTATACAGTCTTGAATACGATTTTCTTAAAATGTGCGGCGAGATTTTCGGAAAGCCTGATGAAATCACGGCTTGGAAGTGCGATATTCCCGATTCCCTGAAGCTTGTTGTGGAGGCGGAAAACAGGCTTATAAAAGCAGGGGAAATTTCCGATATTGCAGACGAAAATTCACCCACGGCAATGTGGCTTATGCTTATTGCAAGCGTTGGCGCAGACGCTGTTGCCTGCGATAATAAAATAGGCGAGGAGGAGCTTGAATGCTTCAGAAAATCCGTTTCGGGCTTTCTCCGATACATATATGCAAATCTGAAGAAAACGGATTTCGGCAATTGCTTCAATCTCAGTATGACCGTATCTGACGAAACAGGCGAGGAAAGGGCTGAAAGCTTTTTGCCCAAGGAAAAAAAGCCCTCTGAAAATAAAAGCGGCAGAAAGCTTGCAGAGCTTATGAAGGAGCTTAATTCCCTTATTGGTCTTGACGAGGTAAAAGCGGAGGTAAACTCTCTTGTAAGCCTTGTGAAAATACAGAAGCTTCGTGAGCAGCGTGGCTTAAAGCGTATTCCCGTTTCGCTTCACATGGTTTTTACGGGCAACCCGGGCACAGGCAAAACCACCGTTGCAAGACTGCTTGCGAAAATATACAAGGAGCTTGGTGTTCTTTCAAAGGGCAGCTTTGTGGAAACGGACCGCTCGGGACTTGTAGGGGGCTATGTAGGGCAGACTGCCATAAAAACGCAGGAAGTAATCACGGAGGCAATGGGCGGTATTCTGTTTATTGACGAGGCTTACTCACTTACCAATGTAAAAAGCGAAAACGACTACGGCAGAGAAGCCATTGATACAATAGTCAAGGAAATGGAGGACAACCGCAAGGACTTAATCGTCATTGTGGCAGGCTACCCATTGCTTATGGAGGAGTTTATAAAGTCAAATCCCGGACTTCGCTCCAGATTCAACAAATATCTACATTTCAGCGACTACAACCCCGATGAGCTTAACCGCATTTTCAAGAAGCTGTGCAATGACAACGGCTATGAATTAAGCCTGGACGCCGAAAAAGCCATTGCCGATTATTTCACGGAAATATACAGCAACAGAGGCGAGGGCTTTGGCAACGGCAGAGCAGTGAGAAACAAGTTTGAAAGCGTTGTAACAAGGCAGGCGGTAAGGCTGTCTGACAAGGGAGAGGTTTCCGATAAGGAGCTGCTGACGGTTGAATCGGAAGATATTGTATAATGAAAATGATATATGGCACTCGTACATTGGTTTTCGGGCGCTGTTTTCCGTAAATAACAGGTATATTGATAAAAGCATTGAATTTGTCGGCAAAATAGTTTATAATTTACAGTAAGGCTGATTTGCCGAAAAATTGCATTAAACCTTTTACTGCTTGACTTAACAAGGTTTAAATGAAAGGAATTGATAAAATGAAAAAGGCTCTGT
>JBJERI010000094.1:0-14193 GCA_051882195.1 Ruminiclostridium sp.
ATGAATAAGGAATATCGTTGTCACGGCGGTAAACGTTAGCACGTGGGTTGTCCCAAGAACGGAATACAGCCTTAACAGCGCCCATTAACTGCTCCTTAGGATCAGATGGGAAGTCTTCGCCGATCTTTTCCTTGTATTCAGCCTTGAACTGTTCAGCAAGCTTCTTAAGATCGTCAGCGTCAAGGTCGATATCCTGTGTAACGCCCTTTTCCTTCTTCATTTCGTCGATAAGCTCTTCGAAGTACTTCTTGCCAACTTCCATAACTACATCGGAGTACATCTGGATAAATCTTCTGTAGCAGTCGTAAGCCCATCTTGGGTTGCCTGACTTTTCAGCCATAACCTCAACTACTTCTTCGTTAAGACCAAGGTTAAGGATTGTATCCATCATACCGGGCATTGAAGCTCTTGCGCCTGAACGAACGGAAACGAGAAGCGGGTTTTCCTTGTCGCCGAACTTCTTGCCTGTGATTTCTTCCATCTTACCGATGTATTCGTTGATTTCAGCAAAGATCTCATCGTTGATCTTTCTGCCATCCTCATAGTACTGTGTGCAGGCCTCTGTTGTGATTGTAAAGCCCTGTGGAACAGGCAGACCGATGTTTGTCATCTCAGCAAGGTTAGCACCTTTACCGCCGAGGAGCTCTCTCATATCAGCGTTGCCTTCGGAAAAAAGATAGCAATACTTTTTTGCCATTGGGGTAATCCTCCTAAAATTTGTATTTCGGCAAGCTTGTCCGCAGCATTTTGTATATTATCCGCCGAATTATACAGCTTGTAATATACCCAATGCGTAATTATGCGCACACTTGCCCAGTGTTCTTATTATAACAGATAGCAAGGAAAATTTCCAGTAGTTTTTAAAAAATTTTTTCAAAATAACATAAATTTCTGATAAACTGTACAAAGTTTATATATGAAATTGTGAATAAAGGCATTTTTGGGAATATTTTTGGATTTTTACCCAAAAAAATGTAACCCCCTGAGGGTAACTCAAGGGGAAAATAAGTTCAAATTATTTTTTCATCGTTTCGGTGGTGGAGAGTATTGTCTTGTAGCCCTCGTCAAGGCTGTCAATATCCAGCAAAGCCTTTTCGATAGGGCAAAGGTCTGTTCCTCTCCTGTTCATAATGTGGGGGACAAAGGTGTAGTATTCAAAGGGGACTCTGTACTTTTCCAGAATTTCAATGGCGGGATCGCTTATAACGTTTGCGAAAACATAGGCGGGCTTGCCCATAGCAAGCAGCATTGCAGTGCCCTTGCCTATAACCTTGTCCGCAACTGCCGCCCCTTTCAGAAAATCGGGATTTTCGTTAAGCAGCTTAAGCAGCGGGTCAACGCCTCTTAATGTCGAGGTAAAGGTTTCGCCGTTTTTGCGGACGACTATTGTATAGCTGCTTTTTAACAGCAGCTTTTTGATTTCCGAAATATCCAAGAAAAATCCCTCTCTCCGTTATTTTTTCACCAAGTTATTGTCACCAATGCAGCTCGTCAAGCTCCTTTTGCAGTGCTGCAAGATGCTCTCTTATAGGCAGCTTCTGCGGGCACACCTTTTCGCACTTTCCGCATTTAATGCAGTTTTTCGCCTTTTTATCGTCGGGCATTTCGTGGGTCCAGTTCCATATTGCACTGCCCTTATTCTGATATTTGCCGTACTCGTTCCATATACCGAAATTTCTCGGAATGTCAACGCCTGCGGGACAGGGCATACAGTAGCGGCAGGCTGTACAGCCGTTGTTTACTCTGCTTTTTATTATGGCGGCGGTCTGTTCAATTGCTTTCTGCTCGGCATTGTCAAGGGGCTTGAAATCGCCGAAGGTGGCAAGATTGTCATTAACCTGTTCCTCCGAGGACATTCCCGACAGAATTACCTTAACGTGAGGCAATGACCCTACCCAGCGCAAGGCCCATGACGCTATTGAAGCATTTCCGTCAAGCGCCTTTAAGGGAGCGGCGGCGTCCTCGGGGAGCATTGCCAGCGAGCCGCCCTTGACAGGCTCCATTACCACAACGGGCACGCCAAGCCTTTCTGCAAGGTCATAGCCCTTTATTCCTGCCTGCTCGTCAACGTCCATATAGTTAAGCTGAATCTGACAGAAATCCCACTGTCTTGCGGTGATAATTTCCTCAAAGGCGGAAAATTCATCGTGGAACGAAAAGCCAAAATGCTTGATTCTGCCTTGCTTTTTCAGCTGGTCGCAGTATTGGGGCACACCAAGCTCCGCCATTTTGCGCCATCTGTCCCTGCTCAGCGCATGGAGCAGGTAAAAATCCACATAGTCCTTGTCAAGGCGTTTCAGCTGTTCCTCGAAAAGCCTTTTTGCGTCGTCAAGGGAATTTACCTCCCAGCAGGGCAGCTTTGTGGCAAGATAATAGCTTTCGCGGGGATATTTGCCAAGCACTTTGCCTGTAAATGGCTCGCTTGCGCCGCCGTGATAGGGGTATGCCGTGTCAAAGTATGTAACGCCCGATTTTATTGCGTTGTCCAGCATTTCCTCTGCTCTTTTCTCGTCTATTTCCCCGCTTTCGAGTGTGGGAAACCGCATACAGCCGAAGCCGAGAAGAGAGGTTTTCAGACCGCTTTTGTCAAATTCTCTGTATTCCATAAAATCACCTTTAGGATATTATTTTCTATTATATATTATACACTGTAAGCCCTATGTAAAGTCAAGTCATAATTGTTAAAATATCGTACAAATATAAGTGGGATTTTTTTATGTTTTCTACAAATTATTGACAGAACGCAATCCAAAGGGCAGGGAACAGGGAAAACTTGCTTTAAAAAAGCAAAACTCCGCAAAAAGCGGAGTTAATGTTATGCTTATCAATCGAAGAACAATTCGCCCTTCTGCGCTTCAGTGATTGGATATGCGCCGCAATGGTAATCGCCTACCTGATAATCTCCCGTAAAAGTAAAGGACTTATTCTGGAGATTGGTATATCCGCCGTCGCTCCAGTAAGCGGCGGTAACACGGAAGCTGCTGTCAACTACGGCGTAATAAAAGCCGTTTTTCTCGTTGCTTGACATAAGTCTTCCAAGGCGTGATTTAAGGGTTTCAAGCTCGTCTGTGTTAAGAGAAGAGCAGCCGCTTAAGTTTATTCCAAGGTCAGCCTTGGTTGATGTCCATTTTGCGGTTACGTCCCCTACAATCTCGCCCTTGTCGTTCATCTGCATATAAATCAGCATTGTGCCGCTTGTAAAGGTACTGCCGCTAAGCTTCATATCGGTAACAACCTCCTGCGCCGCATAGTAGAAATTCTTTGCGTAGGTGTTGGACTGGTCGCTGTTTCCGAAAGCGGTAATTCCGATAGGAATGAGGATTGCGGACAGAACGCCTATAATTGCGATAACGACTATAAGCTCCACCATTGTGAAACCTTTTTTTGCTTTTAAAACAAATTTCTTCATATAAAGTCCTTTATAAACATATACCCGATACGGTAAGTATCGGGTAATATGTATTAAATTCGTAAACCTTCAGCTAAGAATTAGCCATTGTACTTCGGGTTAGAACCAACGATTGCACCGTCGGAAAGAACACCTGGTGTTCCGCCTGAAGCTACCCAAGCTGTGAACGCACCTGTAGTTGTATTTACCATGCTCTTGAAGTTAGCGAGCTGAACATCTTCAGTCCAGTATGCAGCAACGCAAGTACCATTCTGGTAAACAACTGCAAATGTACCGTCCTTAGCTTCTGTTAATAAAGTTGTAAGGCTTGTTGCTAACTTAGTAGCGTGATCTGTATCAGCATTAGCTGGGTTCATACCCTTGTAGTTTGTACCAGCAGCACCAATTTTGCCGGAGTCAATTGTAGCGCCTGTGCCGCTTGCATAAGAACCGAAAGCAACAACAACGTCAGACTTAAGTCCGGTGCCTAATGTGTCCATTTCAGTAGCGCAAACCTGAGCAGCGTCCTTGATTGTCTTAGCAACCTGGTCAGCAGCTGTTACTCTTGAGTTCTGAACATAACCTAACATTGTAGGTACAAGGATTGCGGCTAAAACACCGATGATAGCGATAACAACGATAAGTTCAACCAGTGTGAAGCCCTTCTTAGCTTTGAGTTTCTGTAACTTCTTTATCATTGGAAGTTCCCCCTCTTAATAAAAAATTTTTTTATGTAAACCCCCGCAGGGATTTATCCGATTTCTGTATTTTCATTATAACTTAACGTTTCGCAAAAAGCAATAGCTTTTTGGAAAATTTTTTGTTAAAATCACAAATTTGTTACGGTTTTACATTTCATATACATAGAAATTGTACAGAATAACAAGCAAAAGCTGTGTAACCTTGTAACTTAAATTACTTTTATGTTACTCCTCTTCTTCCTCTTCCTCGTCCTCTGTGCCGTTGTCCGCAAACTTTTCCATAACGCCGCTTGCGTCGTAAAGCCGGTCGCCCATATACTGTATAAGGTCGTGATACTGTAGCTTTTTGAGCCAGTTTTTAGGCAGCGCCGCCTCGCCGTAATAAGCCCCTAAAATTGCGCCGCAGATTGAAGCGCAGGTGTCGCTGGAGCCGTCGTGATTTGCCGCAAGCTCGATTGCAAAGCGGAAATTGTCCCTGTGGAGCATTGCGCAGAAAACTCCTATGGCAAGGGCTTCGGAAGCGCTTCTGCCTGTGCCCAGCTGTTTTACGGCGTCAAGGGGAGCGATGTTCTCGTTGTCCACAAACTCGATTGCCTTTTTAAGGGCGTTGTAACATTCCTCGCCGCCCTTTATTTCAAGGATAATTTCCATTGCCTTTTCAACTGCGGAGCGCACCTCTGCACCCTTGATAATTTCCGCAATTATTGCCGCATAACAGCCTCCTGCAAGATAAGCCGAGGGAGCGCCGTGGGTTATTGCCGCAAACTCGCAGCCCATTCTGAAAGCGATTGCCGTATCCTCGCAGAAATACAGTCCCGCAGGAGCGACGCGCTTCATTCCGCCGTTGTCCGAGTTGTTGTTTACGGCTTTGGAGGGAGTGCCGTAGTTATTGTTTCTTGCCGCAAGGAGAGCCGCAAGGTTGGTTTCGCTTGGGTTGCGCTTTTTGAACAGACCCTTTCTTTTTAGCAGAACTGTCTTGTACTTCATTTTGCTTGGGTCGAAAAGCCATGCGTATTCCTTGCCTGCAACGGTTTTCGTCTGGGTGTAAAGCCAGAACTGATATGCGTAGAAAACGAACTCCGTATAGTCGATATCCCCGTTTTTGCCCCCCATCATATCCGCCCATAAAATCCCGTCCGCTGTGAACAGGGTCATCTGTGTATCGTCCGTGAAAAGGGCTGTGCCTGTTTTTTTGCTTACCGCAAGGTCAATTGCGCCGATATGGTCGAATCTGTCGCACATATCCTCATATTCCATTCCCTCAAGGGGATAGCCGAAAGCGTCGCCTACTGCCGCTCCAAGCATACAGCCTGTAAAGCGGTCGTTTATAACCTCGATTTTAGCCATTTTAATCAATCCTGTCCTTTCCGTTTTTACCTTTGCCGTTGACGTACCACGAATCCTCGTCGGGAAGCCGTTCGGTGTTATCCTTATTATAAATAGTCCTGCTTATTACAAAGCTGTCCTTCATGAGATATTCTCTCTGCATATAGTCAAAATAAGTGCCTGGGGCAATAAGTCCGTCTATTTTTACAATGTCCGTGCCTGTTTTGCCAAGTATGCTGTCTGCAAGCAGTACGCAGTTGGTGCTGCATACAAAGTAGGTCTTGAATTTGCCCTCACGGAATTTGTAGAAATGGGAGTGAGTGCCGTTCCACAGCTTTGAGCAGTAGTCGGGGAAATCCGCAAGCTTTGCGTCCTTTCCCTCTGCAAGAGCCTTTTCAAAGGGCGGCTGCCAGGGGTAAACGCTGTCCTTTATTTTCTGAATTTCCGCCCGTACAAGCTCCTTTTGCTCGGGAGTAAGCCTTAGTCCGTAGCAGAAAATCGTCTTGTGGTCGTGGGTTACGGAAAATCTTATGTACCGCTTTTTCTCGCAGGTGAAGAAAATTCCGTCCCCAAGTCCTCGTGCAAGCTTGTAGGATTCCTCGTCATAGTTGCCGTAGGAGATTATTTCCCCCTCGAAGCACAAATCGCAGTGTCCGAATGTGCCAACGCCGTCCCCTGAAACGTGAATAAGCACCTCAATATCGGGAGGAAGTCCGTCGTTTTTGCTGTCAAGCTCCTTTTCAAAGTTGTTTATCGCCTCTGTCCTGTCCATTTTTTCGTCAAGCATACTGTTGATTTTTTTCATAAAGGACAGTGGCATAAAGGTGGAAATAAACACGGGCACGGAAACTCTTATGCGCCGTCTGAACTTGTTTTTGGTGCGCTGGGGGATTATTTTTACAACAAAGTCGTTAAGCTGGGAAACACCGTAGGCAATGCAGTAAACTCCCGCAAGAATAAGGAATGCCTGCTTGTTGAGCTGATTTGCGAAAAGTAAAATCAAGCCGAACACAAGAAAGAACAGAAACGCTATAAAATCATAAACCACGCCCTCAACGTGATTCCGCCGTGAAATCATAAAGTCGATAAGCTTTACAATGGCGTTGAGCAAAACATAAAGAGATAAAATCTTTATGAGAATGAACATTGTAAGGTCGGGCAGCACAAGCACCAGTATTCCTGCAATAAGGTTGAAAATACCCGTTACAAGAAAGGATTTGTTGCGTTCCTTGTTCCTGTCGTTTCTTTTCAGTATGAAATTCAGAAAGCAGTGCCCCGAGTGGATAAGGATAACTGTTCCGCCGATAAGCGCCGCATAGGTAAGCACAACATTGCCCTGCACTAAAATTACAATGCCAAGTGCAATCATTGCAAGACCGAAAACGAGCAGTCCTGCGTTATATAAATGCCATCTCATTTGTGATACTTCCTGTTGTTGATAATAGTATATGAGCGGTAAAGCTGTTCAAGAAGCATTACCCGTGCAAGCTGATGAGGAAAGGTCATTTTCGACATACTAAGCTTTAAGTCAGCTGCTTTTTTAACCTTGTCCGAAAGGCCGTAGCTGCTGCCTATCACAAGGTTTATTGTGCTTTTTCCGCTTAGGAAAACGGCTGAAAGCTTTTCCGCAAGCTGTTCGCTGGTAAGCTGTCCGCCCTCAATGCACATTGCCGCCGTGAAGCTGCCTTGGGGGATTTTTGCGAAAATTTTTGCGCTTTCCGCTTCAAGAGCGGCTTCAATCTGTGTTTCGTTAGGGTCGTCGGGCAGCTTGACGGGGTCAAGCTCAATAATGTTCAGCTTTACAAAGGCGGAAAGCCGCTTTTCGTATTCGGCGCAGGCCTTGCGGAGATAATCCTCCTTCAGCCTGCCGAGAGTAATAAGGTTAATTGTCATTTAATATCTTCTTTTCGTGTTTATTCCCGAGCGGCGTCTTGCTCTTGCCTCCGCTTTTTTCTTTCTCGATCTGTTTATTGAAATAAGAATAACGGTAACAACGATAAGCAGGATAAGCAGCACAAAGCACAGCCTGAACCAGGTGGTGTCGAAAAGCTCCTTAATCTGCGCCGTAATGTGGGCTATCTGGGAAAGCTTTACGCTGTCGCTTGCGATAAGGTTTATTTCCGCAAGGGTTTCGTTGTTCAGCTTAAGCTCTACTGTGCCAAGCACCTCGCCTTTCTGGACAGGCGCCAGTATTGTTTCGGCGTCAAGGTGGGGTACCTGCCGTATAGCGGTAAGGTCAACAGAGTTGGGGAGCAGCGTGGCATAGTCCCTTTCCGGGCGGAGAATAACGTAATCGGCGTTTTCTCCTTGTTCAACTGCTACCTGGGCAACGGGCTCAGTCTTTGAAAGCACAAGCTGATAGGAAATGCTGCTGAAAGCCCATTTGTAAAGGGTTAAGTGGTCGGTAAAGGCTGACTGGAAGCGGTTTCCCTCGCTGTCGTAATAAGGTCCCTGCAAGGTCACAAGCATATAGGTGTAGCCGTTTTTCGTTGCGGTGGAAACAAGACATCTGCCGCCGTCGTGCTTTTCGCCGTCGGCTGTCCAGTAATAGTCGATAGAGCCTGTCTTTATGCCGTGAGCGTATTCGTAGTAGTAGGGATTTTCCGAGCCTGCGGCAATAAGCTGGTTTGTGTGGTAAATCGTGTAGCCGTCGGGATTGTATTTGTTTGCAGGCATACGATACTCATAAGTATCGCAGATTTCCATTAACTCAGGGTAGTTGTCATAGCCGTATTTCGTAATAAGAAACAGGTCGTAAGCGGAGGTGTAGTTGTCCTCCTCCCATAAGCCGTGAGGATTGCCGAAATGGGTATTAGCACAGCCGAGCCTGCCTGCAAGCTCGTTCATCATATTGACAAAGTTCTGTACCGAGCCGTCCCCTACGTTGTAGGCAAGGATATTTGCCGCTTCGCAGGCGCTGGCAAGCATAAGGGCGTAAAGGCAGTCACGGTAGGTAAGGTTTGTCTGTCCCGCTTCGATTGCGGCGGCTGACGGGTCGGACTTGTTGGGGTCGCCCAGCCAGAATTCGTCAAAAACGCTTTGTGGGATCTTAACGTATTCGTCAAGATTCTGCACCTTTTCCAGTACCACTATTGCAGTGACTATCTTGGTGGTTGAAGCAGGATACAGCTTTTCGTGAGCGTTCTTTTCATACACTGCAATGTCCGTATCCATATTGAACATATAAACAGCCTCGCTGTAAATTGTTCCCTCGGGGATAAATGCCGCAGAAGCACGAATATTGCCGAAAGGACTGATAAAAACGGCAAAGACTAAAATTAAGCTGAAAATAGCGTGTGATTTTTTTACATTTCGCATATAGACAAAACTTCCTTTATTATATATAATATGTATTGTTACGTTTGCGGAAATATTCTCCGCAGCGGCAATATCCGAATGCATATAATACATTATATCAAAAAAAATCAAAGTTGAAAAGACCTTTTTTGATTTTGTAATAATATTTTAATTTTTCCCACAGGAGGAAGAAAAATGTCAGAATACGGATTTGAAACACGAATGGTACACGCAGGCTACAATGGAGAAGCGGCAACTCACTCGGCAGTGCCCCCTCTTTATATGACCAACGCCTACACCTTCGACAACACAGCCCATGCGGCAAGCCTTTTCGAGCTTAAAGAGCCCGGCAATATCTACACAAGGCTTCAGAATCCCACCAACGCTTTCCTTGAGGACAAAATGACTTCTCTTGACGGCGGCGTGGGCGCTCTTGCCTTTTCGTCGGGTCACGCCGCAATTTTCAACGCTATCGTAAACCTTTGCAGCGAGGGTGACGAGTTTGTTTCCTCTATCAACATTTACGGCGGCGCAGTAAACCTTTTCGGCGTATCCCTTAAAAGACTGGGCATTACCGTAAAATTTGTAAATCCCGATAATCTTGAGGAATGGGAAAACGCAGTTACGGATAAAACCAAGCTGTTTTTCACCGAGGTAATCGGCAACCCCAACGCAAACGTTGCAGACCTTGAGGAAATCGCAAAAATCGCCCACAAGCACGGTATTCCCTTTATGGTTGACAGCACCTTTACAACCCCTTACCTCTGCCGTCCTATCGAATGGGGCGCAGACTTCGTTGTTCACAGCGCAACCAAGTTTTTAAGCGGACACGGACAGGTTATGAGCGGCGTTATTGTTGATTCGGGCAAGTTCGTATTCAAGGGCAACGACCGTTTCCCACTGTTCAATAATCCCGACCCCTCATATCACGGAGTTGTTTTTGCGGATTTAGGGGAAACCGCCTTTATTTCAAGACTGAGAGCCCTTATTACAAGAGATTTCGGCGCTTGTCCCTCGCCCTTCAATTCCTTTATGACCCTTAACGGCATTGAAACACTTTCCCTCCGTATGGAACGTCACTGCAAAAATTCTCTTGCCGTTGCGGAATATCTGGAGCAGAATCCGCAGGTTGACAAGGTTAACTATCCCGCTCTTAAATCCAGCAAATACTACGACCTTTGCAAGAAGTATTCTCCTCTCGGAGGGGGCGGAGTTTTCACCTTTGAATTAAAGGGCGGAAGAGCCGCAGGTGAAAAGTTTATGGACAGCCTTAAGCTGCTTAAAATCGTTGCAAACGTGGGCGATGTGCGCTCAATGGTAATCCACCCCGCAACCACCACTCATTCACAGCTTACACCCGAACAGCTTGTTGCATCGGGAGTTACAGAAAATACTGTTCGTCTTTCAATCGGTCTTGAAACAACAGAGGACATTATTGCCGACCTTGAACAGGCCATTGAAAAGACCAAGTAAGGAAAATTATGATACTTATTACAGGCGATACTCACGGCGATATTTCACGGTTCAAAAATCCGCTTATAAAAAAGCTGAAAAAGAACGATTCCCTTATAATATGCGGCGATTTCGGCTTTATCTGGAACGGCTCCAAAAAGGAGAAAAAGCTGCTTAAATGGATAGGCAAGCGGCGGTACAACGTGCTTTTTGTGGAGGGCGTACACGAAAATTACGACGAGCTTGAAAAGTACGAAACGGAATACTGGTGCGGAGGTCTTACAAGGAAAATAAGCGGCAATCTCCGTCAGCTTATAAGAGGAAACGTGTTCGATTTGCTGGACAGGCGTGTTTTTGCTTTCGGAGGGGGAAGAAGCGAGGAGAATGATTCCTACCTTGAGGGCGAGGATACGGAAAAGCGCTGGCTCAGGGAAATTCCCACAGAGGAGGAGCTTAAGGAGTCGGACGAGGCTTTAAAGCAGTTCGGAAACAAGGTGGATATTGTAGTAAGCTACGAGCCGCCTGCCTCAATTTCGGAGTTTATCTGCCTTGGAAAAACCGACCGCAGCCACATAAACACTTACCTTGAGCATATCAGGGAAACCGTTGATTTCGGCGGCTGGTATTTCGGCAGACATCACATAAACAAAAGAATACCGCCTAAATACTACGCTCTTTTTGACGAGGTAGTACCGGCGGACAGCAACAGAAAAGGAGTATGAATATGGCAGAATTCAAGTATGAGATTACAAAGGAGCTTGGCGTTATTTCCGAGGGCTCAAGAGGTTACAGAATTGAGCTTAATATGGTTTCCTGGAACGACAGAGAGCCTAAATACGATATACGCTCATGGGCGCCCGACCACGAAAGAATGGGCAAGGGCATTTCTCTTACAGAGGAAGAAATGGAGCAGCTTGTGGCTTTGTGGAACGCCCGTGACGAAGAGGACAGCTTTGAATAATAGCCGTTATATTACAGAAAAACCCTGTTGTTCCTTTTGGGAGCAGCAGGGTTTTGCATTATCAATTCTTATATTGGTCGGAGGTAAGATGTGTCATTGTGGCGTTTATCTCCTCCACAATTGCGGAAACCTCCTGTACGTTTCCTGCAATAAGCCGTGAGCCGTCATTTGTGGATTCAAGAACGGCGGTGGTGGTTTTTGCTCCCTCTGCCGTTTCGGTTGCATTGGCTAAAATGCCCGAGGTGCTGTCGTTGATTGCGGAAATGTTCTGTTCAATGCGCTTGGTGTATTCCTCCGCACGCTTTACCGTTTCGTCGGACTTTACCGAGAGCTCGCGGACTTCGTCTGCAACTACCGCAAAGCCCTTGCCCGATTCGCCTGCACGGGAGGCCTCTATGGAAGCGTTCAGCGCAAGAATATTGGTTTGGAAAGCAATGGAGGAAATATCGCCCAGTATCCGCTCATAGCCCTTTATATCATCTGTTATGCGGGAAACCGCTTCACTGATATTGTTGACGGAGGCAAGCATAATCTGGGATGTCCTTGTGAGGTTTTCCATTGAGGAAAGAGCCTCGCCGCTGCGGTCAAGGTTTTCGTCGGTGCTTTCGGCAATGGGCATAATCTTATTCTGAAGAGACTGAAGCGCAACGCCGATTTCGGAAACCGCTTCGGCAAGCTGCTTGTGCTCCTCCATTGCCTCTTCCTTAAGCTTTTTCGCCTGATTATGGCTGTAAACAACGCAGTTTTCGGGAATATTGCAGCCTGTTGCAATAGCCTTTGCCATATCGCCGCAGGACTTGTAGCCGCAGGCGTGGCAGTTTATGCTTCTTTCGTTCTGTGTAAACTTTCCAAGGGCTTCAAAGGCATTATTTATCTGCGCTTCCGATACTCTGTCGGCATCGGAGCGGTCAACGTAGGTTCTCAGAAAATCCTCCAGCTTAAGCTTGGAAAACAGCTTTTTGGGGAAGCGCTTGCCCATTTTCTGCGAGCTGGAATAGTGCTTTACCATTTCCATTGTGTTGAAGGAGCCGAACTGGCTGAAATTATCCGTAGCGCCAACGCCCGAGTTGCAGCCAAATTCGCAGGAAAGCACGTCGTAAACCTGAGGCCTGTTATTGTGGGGAGCTTCAAGGTATGCGTCCAAATCGTCATAAACCCTCTGAACGCCCTCGGAGGTGGTTATCATCAGGTCGGGAGCGTGCACCTTAAGACATTCCTTAAGACCGCCGGGAATGGGATAGAACGCACCGTCAAAGCCTCTGTACGCAGACCATTTAAATTCGGAATAGCCTGTTGAAAGCTTGACGTTATGATTTTCAATATATTCGTTGAGTCTTTTGAAGGTTACGTTGTAGGAAATATATCCTGTGTTTGCAAACTCCTCTCCCTTTGCAATGCAGGGAGTAAGTCCTACTAAGGTATCGGTATTGTTAAGGTATTTGCGCACATAGACCGCTGCGCAAAGCATAGGCGAATGAACAGGGGACAGATGGGGAATCATTTCGGGCTTATGCTTTTCAACATAGTTCACAATAGCGGCGCAGGGCTGGGAAACCACCTTGCTGTCGGGGTGCTTTTTAAGGTATTCAAGATGCATATATGTACAAATATCCGCTCCGAAAGCGGTATCGTACACCTCGTGAACGCCTTTTGATTTCAGCCAGTTAAGCACATGGCGCCATTTTCCGTCCATTGCGGTTTTGATTGCGGGAGCAACAACAAGAGAGATTTTTTTGCCTTTTGACAAATCGTCAAACAAGCGGTCCAGATCGTCCTCGAATTCGCGGGCTCCGTGCAGGCAGTGCCTCACACATTCGCCGCACTGAATACAGGCGTCGGTATTGACGTGCACAACATTTCCGTCGTAATGGTTTGCGGTAACTACCGGGCAAGTGCGGATACAGGCGTTGCAGCCAATGCACTTATCTTCGATTACTTTTACCATATAAATTTTTGTCCTTTCCTGTTGATAGTTCCTTTCTTTTGTCGTTTTATGTCAAGTTCTGTATATATTTTTATACTAACATAAAAATTGGGGGGCTGTCAAGAAATATGCAGAGAGTATATATGGTAATTCAAAACTTTTATAGAGTTTCGGGTTTCGTAATCAAAAAAATCCGCCCTGTTACAGGCGGATAAAATATATGTATTTTGGCGCTTTATTGCGCAGAATCTGGCTCCTGCTGTAAATTGACCGCCTGCTGTATTGTGTAGGCGATAATACCCATATCGGAAATAATCGTCTTGTAGGAGCTGTATTTTTTCGGCGAGAAAATTCCTATGCCAAAAGACATTCTCCACCATAGAGTAAACTTATCCCCCTCGATATGTACGTCGTACATATACTTGTCATGAGTTACTGTCAGTCCGCCGTCTTCCGCTTCGCTGACAATCATACCGTACTTTGAAACAAGAACAGGCTGTATCAGCTCGAACAGCTCATCGTAGGAAACATCTCCTGCGTATTTAAAGGCTTTAAGGCGCAATTGATTTCTTTTTCCCTTTGTTCGTGTGTCATCAATAGTATAAACGATCATCAGGGCAAGAATTGCTCCGCCCCATATAGAGCCGTTCTGCATAAATAAGCCTATCAAAAAGACAATAAGCACTATGATGTATGCTTTCTTGAATTTGTGAAGCTCATCGGGCAGCGGCGCAGATGAATTTAAAATAATAGGTGATGCTTGTTCAGCCATAGACTTTTACCTCCGTTTATTTGATTCCGGTTTGTTTATCTGCCAAGAAGAGTTTTGATTATGGCTATGGGGATTAAGACAATGCCGAACATTGTTCCAAGGAAAAATCGCTGCAGAGCAAATGTAAATCCGTCCGCAAAAACGATTTTGTTGGCATAAATTGTTTTGCCTGTCGACCAGTAGCCTAAAACAAGATATACTATTCCGAGAATTGCTGTAAGTGTTTCTCCCATTTTCTTCTCCTTTCCGCAGTGCGGTTTTTATTTTCCGTTATCATCGGATAAAAATGAACCTGTGAAATATCTTCACAGGTTCATTCAGACTGTCGATAAACCCTGAAAACAGGGTTTATCTTAATGAATATTGAATATT
>JBJERI010000095.1:0-3017 GCA_051882195.1 Ruminiclostridium sp.
GACTACCGGCGAAGTTTTTTAAAAAATTTGTAACGCATCATTGACAAACCAACATCTACTGCATTTCAAAAAACATCATGTTGAATTGTCAATGATAGGTGACACTTACTCCAAAAAATAATTGATTAAGCATAATAACGCAAATTATATTTCGCAGGAGCCGTAGGCGACGAAGAAATGAAAATTTGCAGCGGCTCACATCACCGCAAGATAGTCATTTAAAACCTCATTAGGCGTTCTGAAATTCAGACATACCTTTGGTATATTGTTTGACTTTAAATTGTACTTTTTCATCTGATTTCTGCCGTCTTCAAGACTATACATCCGCTGTCCCACAACATTATCATATCGTCCTTATATCTCGGATCGCCTTAATATCAGTTTTTATCTTCCTGAGTATGCTCGTTTGGGTGATGACGTGGGCGATGACTTTTCTCTTTAAGGCTCTTCCAGCTTCCGTCGTATTTAGCTTTCCACTTATATATTGCGTTTAGGGTTACATGAAATCGCCTTGATGCTTCTGTTATCCCTTGCTTTAGAGAAAATTTCAATACCCGTTGACGAAAGTGAGCTTATGATGTTATACTATTCATTGGAACAACCCCTTTTTTAATCCTGTGTTTTGGTGGTACTTAACATTATATCATTTTTGGAGTTGTTTTTCTATTTCTTTCTGTCACCTATCAATTGTATCGTAACATGTTGTAGAATATAATGTTAAGGCAACAGAAGTATTGCAGTAACAAAAATAGTAACGGAAAACAAGCCCAGCGTTACAGTTAAGTTGCGAGAAATATAAACAACAGAAGGTTTGCTAATCATCCATAAATACTGTAAACAAATTTATCGCTGCAGGCAAGCTCTGATATTATGATATGTAAGAAAGGCATAAAAATAGTAAAAATCTTCTATCATTTATACGCAAAAATCCCCCTTGCACCAAAATGCAAGGGGGAAATCTGTATTATGCGATAGTTTAAGTTGCCCACTCGTCAAACCGCACTGTTATGCGAAAAATCGGGCTAATGGACAATCAAAAGCTTACTTGTTAGCTTCTTCAACTGCAACTGCACAAGCAACAGTAGCGCCAACCATCGGGTTGTTGCCCATACCGATAAGACCCATCATTTCAACGTGAGCCGGAACGGAGGAGGAGCCTGCGAACTGAGCGTCGCCGTGCATTCTGCCAAGTGCGTCTGTTAAGCCGTAGGAAGCAGGACCTGCTGCAACGTTATCTGGATGAAGTGTACGTCCTGTGCCGCCGCCGGAAGCAACGGAGAAGTACTTCTTGCCGTTTTCATTGCACCACTTCTTGTACTGACCTGCAACTAAGTGCTGGAAACGTGTTGGGTTTGTTGAGTTACCTGTGATGGAAACCTCAACCTTTTCATAGCGCATGATAGCAACGCCCTCGATTGGGTCGTTAGCGCCGTAGCAGCGAACCTTTGACTTGTCGCCTGTGGAGAATGGAACTTCTCTTACGATTTTCAGTGTATCTGTTGGGATATCATAATCGGTTTCAACGTATGTGAAGCCGTTGATTCTTGAAATGATATAAGCAGCGTCCTTGCCAAGACCGTTAAGGATAACTCTTAATGGCTTTTTACGAGCCTTGTTGGCTGTTCTTGCAATACCGATAGCGCCCTCTGCAGCAGCAAAGGATTCGTGACCTGCAAGGAAGCAGAAGCAGTCTGTTGACTCTTCAAGCAGCATTGCGCCAAGGTTGCCGTGGCCTAAACCAACCTGTCTGTTTTCAGCAACGGAGCCGGGTACGCAGAAGGTCTGTAAGCCCTCGCCGATTACTGCAGCAGCTTCGGAAGCCTTCTTAACGCCTCTCTTGAGAGCGATAGCTGTACCGAGGGTGTAAGCCCAAACAGCGTTTTCAAATGCGATAGGCTGAACGCCCTTTACAATCTTTTCTACATCAATACCCTTGGAAAGACATAAATCACGAGCTTCTTCGATTTCCTTCATTCCAAGTGTTTCAAGACAAGCAGCGATCTTGGCTGCACGTCTTTCCTGTCCTTCAAACTTAGCCATTGTATTTACTCCTCCCTTTATTATTCTTCACGCGGGTCAATCTTCTTTACGGCGTCATCGTATCTGCCGTACTGACCGCAGTTTGCCTTGTATGCTTCGTCAGGAGTCTTGCCGTGACGGATATCTTCAAGCATCTTGCCAACCTTAACGAACTGATAACCGATAACCTGGTCGTTTTCGTCAAGACCGAGAGATGTGATATAGCCCTCAGCCATTTCCATATAACGAACGCCCTTAGCTTCTGTGGAGAAGATTGTACCAACCTGTGAGCGGAGACCCTTGCCTAAGTCCTCAAGACCTGCGCCGATTGGAAGACCGTTTTCGGAGAAAGCAGTCTGTGTACGGCCGTAAACGATCTGTAAGAACAGCTCTCTCATAGCAACGTTGATTGCGTCGCATACAAGGTCTGTGTTAAGCGCTTCAAGGATTGTCTTGCCGGGGAGGATTTCGCCTGCCATAGCTGCGGAGTGCGTCATACCGGAGCAGCCGATTGTTTCAACCAGCGCTTCCTTGATAACGCCTTCCTTAACGTTTAATGTCAGCTTGCAGGTACCCTGCTGAGGTGCGCACCAGCCTACACCGTGTGTAAGACCGCTGATGTCTGTGATCTGTGTGGATTTAACCCACTTTCCCTCCTCGGGGATAGGGGCCGGACCGTGGTTGCAACCCTTAGCAACATAGGTCATGTGTTCAACTTCGTTTGATAAGATACAACTCATTGCTTTTTAAAGCTCCTTTCAACGTTTTGCTAACAATGTTTATTATTAACATACATACTGATTATATATTATTTTTAGTTTTTTTTCAAGTGTTTTTGTGAAAAAATATGTCTTTGGCGCAAAAAGGAATAGCAGGATGGCAAAAATTACGGTAAATATGCAAAAACTCTTGAAAAATATTGCATAATGTGGTACAATAAAGCTTAATTATTAAATAGAAAGAACGGTGAATTTATGAACGCATTTTCTTACAGAGTT
>JBJERI010000096.1:0-2973 GCA_051882195.1 Ruminiclostridium sp.
AGCAGAGGACTGAAAATCCTCGTGTCGTTGGTTCGATTCCGACCGGAGGCACCAAATGGTTATGCGGATTTAGCTCATCTGGTAGAGCGCCACCTTGCCAAGGTGGAGGTAGCGAGTTCGAGCCTCGTAATCCGCTCCATTTTATTTTGTCTGCAAAAGCGGACGAACGGCGCTATAGCCAAGTGGTAAGGCATGGGTCTGCAACACCCTGATCCCCAGTTCAAATCTGGGTGGCGCCTCCAGATTAAACCCGATTTTATATCGGGTTTATTTTTTTGCATTTTAAAGCTGTGCAGTTTTGCACGGCTTTTATTTGTAAAAAATGCTTAATATTTTTATATTTATGTTGACATTTTACAGCCAAAATGGTAGAATATTTTTAGATAGTTTTGCAAACTTTACAGAGAGGAAATTATTATGAAAAAGGCGATTTCAAGGCTTATTGCCGCATTCCTTGCTGTCTGCACAATGGGGGGAACAATGCCCCTTATGACTGTTACAGCGGGAGCTGCTGCAAGTACGACCCAGTCCGCAAGCACCGCAACTACAATGTATGTTACCAGAAATGCCTACACCTATACTAAAAAAGACGGCAAAATGGTTAAGGGCGATATACTCAAGACGGGCGCTTCCGTCGAGGTCAAAGGCACGGAGGACAAGTATTACCTTTTAAGCACAGGGAAGTACATACTCAAGGACTGCGTTGGCACTATCAAGCTGTACAAGCCCTCAACCAAGGCTAAAAACGCAGGCACGGGCATAACCGTAAGCAAATCCGAGGGTAAGGTTTTCAACATTTACTGCTGGAACGAGGAGTTCAAAATCTACTTCGAAAACTACTATACTCCGCCAAAGGGAGTTGAGGTAAACTGGATAATTGAGCCTACCTACGACGGACTTTATCAGCAAAAGCTTGACGAAACTCTTGCAAATCAGAAAAATGCGGCGGCAGACGACAAGGTGGATTTATTCCTTGCAGAGCCTGATTATCTTTGCAAGTACGTTGATTCAAAATACACAATGGACGTAAGCAAGATCGGCGTCAAGCCTTACACAACCGAATACGAGTACTCCTATACAGCCGCAACTGACAAAAACGGCAAGCTAAAGGGCGTAAGCTGCTACCTTTGCCCCGGCGCACTTATTTACCGCCGCAGCATTGCCGAGGAGGTATTTGGCACTTCCGACCCCGACAAGGTTCAGGCAAAGCTTAACACATGGGACAAATTCAACAGCGCTGCTGAAAAGGCAAAGGAAAAGGGCTACTATATGACCGCTGCCTTTGATGAAACTTACAGAGCGTTTACCTGCGTTACAGCCAAGCCTCTTGTCAGCTCCAAAAACAAAATAACCGTAACCAAGGAAATGAACAGCTGGCTTGAACAGACGGAAAATTTCCTTGCCAACGGCAATACGCTTATGAACAGCTTATGGAGCGCCGAAAAATTTGACCAAATGTATGACACAGGCAAGACTATGTGCTTCTTCGGTCCCTCGTGGTACTACAATTTCTGTATGGGCGGCGCTTATGAAACCTGCAATGGCGATTGGGCAATCTGTCAGGGCCCACAGGCTTATTACTGGGGAGGAATGTGGCTGCTGGCGGCAGAGGGTTCGGACAATCCCGAAATGCTTGCGGACGTAATGAACGCCTTTACCGCTAATACCAAAATCTGCACCAAGCTTGCAAAAGAAGATGGATTGTTTGTTAACAACACCTCTGTTAACGATAAAATCGCCAAGGATAAAAGCTACGGAAACGAGTTTTTAGGCGGTCAGAACGATTATGCCGTGCTTACAAAGGTAGCAAAGAGCATAAAGTACAAGAACAAGACGGTTTATGATTACTATATCAATGAGCAGTTCCCCTATTGTACGCTTGATTATATTGACGGCTGGTGTTCAAAGGACGCAGCGCTGAACAACTTTTATTATATAGTAACAAACGAATACCCGAAACTGAAAAAGCCCTGATTTTACCGTAATAATCGGCTTTACACAGGAGGCTTTATGAGCGAATATACCTTTTCGGTAATTATCCCTGCGCACAATGAGGAAAAATATATCGGCAAGTGCCTTGAAGCAATAGAAACCGCAGCCAAGGCTGTTTCGCCCCGTAAGGTACAGGTTATTGTTGTGGCAAACCGCTGTACCGATAACACCGCCGCCATTGCGGAAGAGTACGGCGCAAAGGTGCTTATAAACGAGGACAAGTGCATCAGCAGCGTAAGAAACTGCGGAGTTAACGCCGCAGAGGGAGAAATAATCGTCACAATCGACGCCGACAGCAGAATGACAAAAGGCTCTCTCGCCGAAATAGAGGAAATGCTCCATAGCGGCAAGTTTGTGGGCGGCGGCACACGCTCGAAATTTGACCGTATGTCAATCGGCATTTTCTTTTCGGCGGCATATGTTGCAATGAACATTATCCCCGTAATGAAGAAAAACAAGGCGGCGCTGACAGGGGGAATGTTCTGGTTTTACAAAAAGGATTTTGAGGCAATAGGCGGCTTTGACGAAAGCCTTGTAAGCCTTGAAGACCTTGACTTTGCCGCTCGGCTCAATAAGCTTGGCGTTGCCAGAGGTCAGAAGTACGGCACGCTGAAACGGTCGTACATAATTACCTCCAGCCGCAAATTCGACGAATTCGGCGACTGGTACCTTATCAAAAACCGCAAAATGACAAAACGCATTTTCACAGGCAAGGATAGAGAAGCGGCAGACGAGTTTTATTATGATGTGAGATAAACGCTGCTTTGACTGCAAATCGTGTCAGGTTTGCAATTGGGAAGCGGTATTCAGTCGGGAAAGAATTACTTTTACATTTTTACTTGTTTGAGTTGATTTAAATAATTTCTACATATTCCGTAAGAAATATGTGACTTTTGAAAAAATGAGGCGGCTGCTGAAAAGCGACCGCCTCAGTCCGTCGAAAAACGTGCCAAGAGTGGAATTGCTAAGCAATTCCACAGA
>JBJERI010000097.1:0-2964 GCA_051882195.1 Ruminiclostridium sp.
AAAGGTTTCATCGTCGAAAATTTCAATGAACGCGCTATTTTCGTCGCCGTTCAGGTAATAAACGCCCGTTTTAAGCTCCGCTTCCTGCTGAATTTCAGCAGCGGGAATTTCCTCTGTGGAGTCAGCGCCCGACATAAAGCTTATGCCTATTGCAACGCCCACAAAGCCAACTATCATCAGAAATACTCCGAATATTCTCATTTTCACGAAATCAACCCCTTTTTCAGCTCTATCTGACTTATTCTTTTCCACAATTAAATTATATTACAATAATACAGTAAATTCAACAACAAATCGGTTAATTTTTATTTACAGTTTGGTAACAAAATCAATATTCTGTTACCAATTTGTTACAACTCTATTGTTACCATTTTTATGTGACTTAAGCATAAAAAATTACAGTCCGAAAAGCCTTTGCCCTTCGGACTGTATTTATAATTATAAGCTTTTACTTCTTTTCTCCTGCCATCTGTATCATCTGACCGAACTTGATGCGGTCGCCGTTGTGGAGAATAATGGTTTCATAAACCTTTGCCACAAGCAGCGCCATAAGTAAGTCAAACAAGGCGAGTACGCCTATGGAAATTGCAACCTCAACGCCGCTCATATCACCTAAGATTACTGCGCCGGGCAGCGTAAAGGGGCTGGAAATGGGCAGGTATCTGCCTAACAGAACGAAAATGTTGTTTGTGCTGCCGCCGTCCATGCTGGAAATTGTGGGGAAATACGCAAGATAGAAGCCAAGAACGCCCACAAGGCTCATTGGCTGAATTGCGCTTGAAAGGTCCTCCATTCTGCTTATGCTTGCTCCCGCAAGTCCTGCAAGGAGAGCGTAGAAAAGGAAGCCTAAAGCAAATACCACAATAAACAGCAGAACAGAGCCAATGTTTATATTTGCGAACAATGCCGAAAGAGCGGTTGAAATGCCGTCCGGGTCAGCTGCTCCTGCTGCCGCACCCGCCGAAACCATGCCCGAAATCTTACTGATAAAGCCAAAGGGCGCCATAAGCATTGCCGAAACTCCGGAAACCGTTCCTATAATTGCCATCTGAGCCAGCGCCACGCAGCCTATAGCAAGCACCTTGCCGATAATGACCGCAAGGGGCTTGATTGAGGTGAGCAGCAGCTCCATAACCTTTGATGTCTTTTCCGTTGCAATTGCCTGTGCAACCATCTGTCCGTATGCGAAAATGAACATAAACAGAATAAGAGATGAGATCATAGGTACAATTGCCTTCAGGAAGAATGCAAACTCGCTTACGGGTTCCTCTCCTGCAACAGTTGTCACCTTTGAAATTCCCGCCTCTGCGGCAGCAACGTTTTCCTCGCTTATGCCAAGGGATATAAGCTTGCTTTTGCTCACTGCGGCTGAAATGTCCGCAAGGAGCGTCTTGCAGTCGTCTGCGGTTATAACCTCCTCGCTTTTCGGTCTTGACATAAGCATTGAAATGTAGCCGCTTTCATCGGGAGCGCTTATGTAAAGAGCCGCTTCAGCCATTGTGCTCTGATTTATGCTCACGATTTTTTCGTCGTACTGCTCCTTTGTAACCTCCGTAAAGGTTACGCCCATTTCTGAAATAGAGGAGAAATCGGGCTTAGGATTTATGCCGCTTTCGTCAAGCAGATAAACGGTTCGGATTTTATATACGTCTGCGCCGCCCTCTGCTCCCGATGAGCCGCTGTCGTCCATCATAAACACAGGCAGGAAGTTAACGCCTGCAATAAGCAGAACCAGAATAACTGCTATTACGATAGTGCTTACAATAAAGGATTTTGCCTTTATGCTCTGAATAAAAGTAAAACGGAACACATGTCCCCAGCCTTTTGTTTTCATTAGTCCCTCTCCTCCTCTGCTTCTGCCTTATCTACCTTTTCTACAAATATTTCGTGGAGCGAAGGCTCTGCCAAATCAAATCTTACGGGAATTATTCCTGCGGAAAGCATCTTTTTCAGCATATCCTCCGCCTGCTGCTGATTGTCAACACGGAAGTTGGTGCCGTTGGGGGTCTGCTGCTTTACAACAAGACCGCATTCCTCCGCAATAGGCATAAAGTCCCTGTCCGCCTTGACTGTCAGATTAACTCTGCCGTAGTCCTTCTTTATCTGGTTAAGATTGCCTGTAAGGACGGTTTTTCCTCTGTGAAGAATAACAATATCCTCGCAGAATTCCTCAATTGTGGGCATCTGGTGGCTTGACATGATTATGTACTTCTGCTTGCCTATTTCCTCACGGATAACCGACTTGAAAAGGTCGGCGTTTACAGGGTCAAGACCGCTTAAGGGCTCGTCGAGAATAAGCAGCTCTGGGTCTGAAACCAGCGCCGCCGCAAGCTGAATTTTCTGCTGATTGCCCTTTGAAAGCTGCTCTGCACGCTTGTTTCTGTATTCGTCAATTTCAAGGCGGCTGAACCAGTAGTTGATTGCCGCTGTGGCGTCGTTTCTTTTCATTCCCTTAAGGGAAGCGAAATAGTACATCTGCTCAATAATGTTGTACTTGGGATAAAGTCCTCTTTCCTCCGCAAGGTAGCCTACCTTTTCCGCCGTAACGTCAAGGGACTTGCCTTTCCAGGAAACCGTGCCGCTTTCCTTTGCAAGCATTCCAAGTATCATGCGGATTGCAGTGGATTTTCCTGCGCCGTTTGTTCCGAGAAGAGCAAAAACGCCGGGGCTTTCAATGCTGAAGCTTAAATCGTCAACGGCAACGTGATTGCCGTATTTTTTTCTGATATGTTCTACTACTAATGACATTCCTTTTCCCCTTCCAGAAAATGTTTGAATAATAAGTAAATATTATTTACTTCATTATAACAGCTATGCTATGCTTTGTCAATAATTTATCGACAAAATTTTTTGTTTATGCTAAAGTATTTAATCTTTCAGCCGATATAATATATGAAGGAATAGCCTTACTATACTTTATGGAAAGGATAAGAATTATGGATATCGGAAGAATTGCAGATACAG
>JBJERI010000098.1:0-2951 GCA_051882195.1 Ruminiclostridium sp.
TCTCCGCAAAGGCAGGAGCAAACGGCAAGCTTTTCGGCTCTGTTACATCAAAGGACATTTCCGCTCTTATCAAAAAAGAGCTTGGCTGCGACGTTGACAAGAAGAAAATCGTTGCGGGCGACATCAAGGCTTTCGGCACATTTGATGTTGAAGCAAAGCTTTACACAGGCGTTTCCGCTAAGTTCAAGGTAAGCGTAACCGAACAGCAGTAATGAGGTGTTATTTTGGCAGGAATTGAAATAGTTGACTCAAATTTACCATACAGTCTTGACGCTGAACAGGCGGTTCTTGGCGCAATAATTGTCGATTCCGGCCTGATTTCATCGGTAACGGACAAGCTCCACCCCGAGCATTTCCACATACAGCGCCACAAGGATCTGTTCGCCGTAATGTCCCAGATGTTCATTACGGGACAGCAGATGGACATTATCACCATAATGGAGCATTCAATCCGTCAGGGAGTTTTTGAAACCCAGGACGAGGCGAGGGCTTATCTCACAAAGCTGGCGGAATCAACTGTCACCACTGCAAGCGTTGAAAGCTATGCGGCGATTATTGAGGAAAAATACATGGTACGTCAGCTTATGCTGGCGTCAAAGGAAATTTTCGATTTGGCAACAAGCGGACAGGAAGAGCCACAGGCACTCCTTGACTTTGCCGAAAAGAAAATTTTCGATATTAGAAGCGACAAGGAAGTTAAGGGTCTTACCCTTATCCGCCCCATTCTCCTTGACAAAATCAAGGAGCTTTCCGCTCTTTCGGACGATCCCGAGAGCAATAAAATGGCAGGCTTAAGGTCGGGCTTTCCTTCCCTTGACAAATACATTTTCGGACTAAACAAGTCGGATTTAATACTTATTGCGGCTCGTCCCGGTATGGGTAAAACCTCTTTCGCAATGAACGTTGCCACCAATGTTGCAAAGTATTATCCCCAGAAGAAAATATGCGTGTTCTCCCTTGAAATGTCAAAGGAGCAGCTTGTGGGAAGAATGCTTTCCTCCGAGGCAAGAATTTCCTCCGACCAGATGAGAACGGGCAAAATCAGCCGCAACGAGTGGAAAAGCATAGGCGAGGCAACGGACGTGCTTTCACAAGTGGAAATGTACATTGACGATACCGCCAACATTTCAGTTGGTGAAATGAAAGCAAAGCTGCGCCGTATGAAAAATCTTGGGCTTGTGGTAATCGACTATTTACAGCTTATGACAACAAACAGGCGTGACGGCAACCGTGTAAACGAGATTTCGGAAATTACTCGTAACCTGAAAATCATGGCAAAGGAACTTAACGTTCCTGTTATCACTCTGTCCCAGCTTTCCCGAGGCCCCGAGCAAAGAACGGATAAGCGGCCTATGCTTTCCGACCTCCGTGAATCGGGCTCAATCGAGCAGGACGCAGATATAGTGCTGTTTTTATACAGAAACTCCTACTACGACAAAACCGACGACAGACCCAACTCCTGCGAATGTATCATCGCAAAAAACCGTCACGGCGAAACAAATACGGTGGGAATAAACTGGGACGGTCAGTTTACACGCTTTACGGAGGCAGACAATGTTCACAGCGAGCATTAAAAACACCATTGAACAATATAATATGCTTTCGGACTGCAATAAGGTCATTGTGGCATTCAGCGGCGGCGCAGACAGCACCGCCCTGCTCTTTTCACTTAAAAGCCTTGAAAAGGAGCTTGGAATCAAGGTTGAGGCGTGCCATGTAAACCACAATCTTCGCGGAGAAGAAAGCGATAACGACCAGCTTTTTGCGGAAAATTTCTGCAAAAAGCTGAATTTGCCTTTGCACCTTATTTCGGTCAACGTAAAGGAAAATCAGAAAAAACACCAAAGCACCGAGGAATGTGCAAGGGATTTGCGATACGCCTTTTTTGAAAGGCTTGCAAGGGAAAATAACGCCAAAATCGCCACCGCGCATACCGCTACCGACAATGCGGAAACGGTTTTGCTCAATCTCACCCGAGGCACGGCACTTAAAGGGCTTTGTGGAATCCCCCCTGTCCGTGATTATCTCATAAGACCCCTGATTAACGTTACAAGAGAGCAGATAGAAAGCTTCTGCACTGAAAACAAGCTGCCCTTTGTTACCGACAAAACCAACTTTTCAACGGTCTATACAAGAAACCGCTTTCGCCTTGAAATTATCCCCGAAATATGCAAAATCAATCCCTCCTTTCACAGCGGAATTTCCCGAATGACCGCCGCTCTTTCCGAGGACAGCAGATTTCTTGAGGAGCTTTCGCAAAAGGCAAAAAACGAAGCCTGTGAAAACGGAAAATACCGCCTTGACAAGCTTAATTCCCTTGAAAAGCCAATACTTCACAGGGTAATCCTGTCGGTTTTTGAGGATTATAATATTGAACCAAGCAATTTAAGGGTTAGTATGGCGGCTGAAATAATCAAAAAAAGACAGGGCAAGGTCAATCTGTCTAAAAACAAATTTGCCATTGTTAAAGGAAATTTCTTCTTCTGTGAAGAAATTTTTCAAAATTATCGCAGAAATAACACATAATATTCTAAAAAAATGTCCTTATTCAATTGATTTTCGGTTGAGATTATGCTATAATAACAATATCTGTTTAATTAAAATAAATAAAGGAACGGAAAAATGAACGATTCAATAGAACGAATTTTATTCACAGAAGAAGATTTAAAGGCTGCCTGCAGGAAAATGGGACGGCAGATCACAGAGGACTATAAAGGCAAAAAGCCCCTTTTGGTAGGCATTCTGAAAGGCTCGATCACCTTTATGGCGGATCTGATGAGAGAAATCGACCTTGACTGTGAAATTGATTTTATGGTTGCCCAGTCATACGGCGACTCGGCTGTTTCATCGGGCGTTGTTCAGATAAAAAAAGACCTTGAAACGGATATTAAGGGCAGAGATGTTATTATTATAGAGGATATTATTGATTCAGCCCGTATTTTATATTATGT
>JBJERI010000099.1:0-13828 GCA_051882195.1 Ruminiclostridium sp.
AGGTAGCCTACTGCTGTTTCCTTAACGAACTTTGTAACGCCTGCTGTTGAAGCGTGAGCTCTGTGAGCAGAACCGAAAGCGTCCATTACAAAGATGCCGTCTGTAAGGTCAGCAAGCTCCTTGCTGAATTCTTCGCCGTTCTTTGTTTCTTCAGCGCCTCTGAAACGTGTGTTTTCAAGAACAACGATTTCGCCGTCCTTCATTTCAGCAACTGCCTTCTTAGCGTTTTCGCCTACAACTGTGTCGTCCTTAGCGAATACGACCTTTGTGCTTACAAGCTCTGCAAGTCTGTCAGCAGCGGGCTTTAAGGAGAACTTGTCCTCGGGACCGTTCTTCGGCTTGCCAAGGTGTGAGCAGAGAATAACTCTTGCGCCGTTTTCAACAAGCTTGTTGATTGTGGGCAATGCGGCAACGATTCTGTTGTCGTTGGTGATTTTGCCGTCCTTCAGCGGTACGTTGAAGTCAACACGGACAAGAACCTTCTTGCCCTTTACGTCTAAATCTTCTACGCTTTTTTTGTTTAACTTAGCCATTTTATAAACTTCCTTTCGGTTTATTAAAATCTACAGATTATATTTTAACAGATTTCCATTTTATTTTCAATAGGTTTTGCTAATTTTTTATCAGCTGAATGCACAAATATAAGTACGATTTCCTATTTTTCTTGAAAAAAGGGTTATATCTATACCTGTTTTATCCTCGATCTGCTGTTCAAAATCATCGGAAAGATCACCCTCTGTCAGCAGATCCGCCCTGCCCGTCTGCTGAACAAGCTGCGAGCCAAGAAGCACAAGCTGTTCTCCCTCTCCAAAGCAGCCCGTGCGGTAATAGTAATAATTCTGGTCGGTGTATTCAGTTACGCTTTCCTGCTCGTAATCCTCTTTCCATTGGTGGTCTGTGGAAACAACGTCCGTTCCGCAGTTCAGAGTGCCGTAGTAAATCTGCCCCTCAAAGGTGGTATCCATCCACACCGTGTCTGTCATATACCATTTGCCGTCAACATTGGTGGTGTTCCAGACGTGATTGAGCTTATGGGCTGTGCCTGTTACCTTTCCGCAGGGGATTTCCGCCATAAGGCAGATCGCCTGAAATGCGTCCGCATAGCCCTGACAATTTGCATAGCCCTCAACAAGTGCTCCGTAAGCGGTGTTCACATCGTCAAGAGTCCCCTTTTCTCCCTCATCGGTATATTTCGCTTTTTCGCACACAAATTCCGCAATTGCCACCTGCTTTTCGTATTCGGTCATTTTCTCAAATTGGGGAGTGTCTATAAGGCTGTTTATCACCTTGCGTATTTCGTCGTACTTTTCGCCCTCTGCCCCGTCCGCCGCCTTAAGTCCGCTGTAATAATCAAAGCTGTAAACCGCATAGCTGCTTTTATCATCTGCAAGCTTCCGATAGGATATACAGTAGGGCAGCGAAAATCTGTCAAGCAAATCCGTTTCATCGGGAGCAAGACCGTATTCCGCCGTGAAATGCACAATAACGTTATTCCACCGCTTGTTAAGGCAGTATCTCACATAGCCGTAAAACTGTCTGTTGTCCGAAATAACCGTTGCGTTGGTGAAATCAAGCTTTGGAATATCCTCCTCGGTAATTACCGAAAACATATCAATACCGCAGTTTTCCGACCTGTCGTCCCCGTACATTTCGCCGTAAACAATTGGCGAATGCTCAAAGGAAACATCATCAACGGTGAAAAAGCTTTCCGTCTGTTCAGCGCTGTTGCCGCCGCACCCTGCAAACAGCAATAGCACTGACAGAATCAGTGCTACAAATCTGTATTTCATCTTCTCGGCTTTCCTTTTAAAAGCACGCCGATAAAGGCATAGCCTGCGTTTGACGCAACAACGCCCCCTACGGTTTCAACCATTGTTGGCTCTGAACCAACCTTTTTAGAGAACTGCTTGATAAAGGCTTCTTCATTCTCCGGAACAGTTGAAGTAAGCACCTGCCATGGCGTTTCGGGAATCATTCTGCCCGAAATATAGTTTACTGCGTCCGCAACGGCGTTTTTGTCCCCTCTTGACTTTTTAACAACAACGCTTTCGCCGTCAATAAGAGAAATAATAGGTCTAAGTCCCATAAGCTCCCCTAAAAATGCGGCGGCGGCGTTGATTCTGCCCGACTTTTTCATGTGGCGCAAATCAAAGCCGATAATGTAAATTTCAAGGCAGTTGAACCAGTCCACAAGATATGCAACCACCATATCCACGCTCATTCCCGCTTCAAGCTTCTTTGCCGCCTCAACAACAGGCCAGCCGTAGCCGAGAGAATAGCCGTGACTGTCGATAATATGTAATCTCATATTGCCCAGCTTGCCCTCCTCACGGAGATTTTTCTCCGCAAGAACTGCGTTTGCGTAGGTCTGAGAGCCTGTGGAGTTGATAAGCACCACGATAACGTCCTCATAGCCCTGCTCTGCACATTCAAGGAATTTTTCCTCAAAGCGCACGGTGGTTATCTGGGCTGTTTTTGGCAAAAACTCGCTTGTCTTGATTTTCTGAAGAAAATCCTCGTTGGACATAGTTACACGCTCAATGATTGTTTCATCTCCAAGGGTTATTTCAAAGGACATAATGTCAATGCCGTATCTCTGCTCGTTTTCCTTGGAAATGTCACAGCCGCTGTCTGTGATGATTTTTACCTTGCTCATAAATTCTTCCTTTCTATATAAAGCCTTTAAGGTAACAACGCATAATTATTGTCGTGCGATTGCGAAGTCAGATTTTTCGTCAGATTGTATAAATTGAGCGCAGGCTGGCTGGCGCCAGTCAAGCGAAATTTATGCAAGATGACGGAAAATATGCAAGCAAGCGTGCGGCAAAGGCGTTAGCCGTTAATTGTGCGGTGTTGCCTTAAATTTACCAAGTGAATTTTGTAAGCTGACCCTGATTTTTCAGCTCCGGGAAATTCCATTGCCGCAAAACCTCGTAAGCGCCTATTGCAACGCTGTTGGACAGGTTAAGGCTTCTTGCCGCCTCGTTGTTTATCATGGGGATTCGGACGCAATGCTCTCTGTTTTCGTAAAGCAGCTTTTCGGGAAGTCCAGCGTCCTCTCTGCCGAAAACAATGTAGGTCTTATCCTTGTAGCTTACGTCGGAATAGGTGTTAAGCGCCTTGGTGGTGAAATAGAAATATTCTCCCTCCGTCCTTGCGAAAAAGTCATCAAGGTTATCGTAATAGGTTATATCCAGCAAATGCCAGTAATCCAGCCCCGCTCTTTTCAGCTTTTTATCGTCTATTTCAAAGCCCATAGGCCGTACAATATGCAGTCTTGCTCCCGTTGCGGCGCAGGTGCGGGCAATATTGCCTGTATTCTGCGGTATTCTGGGCTCAACAAGCACTATGTTAAGTTCCATAAACAGTCCTTTGTTCTTATTTTAATTATCCCTAATAAAGCTTTTTTAAGGACAAATTAAACATATTTTGTTTATTATATCATAATTTTTTACAAATGTAAAGCAAATAAAGAAAAAAGCAGAACAGCCGTTGGAAAACCAACAGCTGTCTGCTTGTAATATTAGGAGTACATCACATAGAATGGGGTTTATCATGCGTTATCCTGAAGAGCGTCATAACCCTCTTCGCCTGTTCTTACCTTAAGAACATTTTCAACGTCGTATACGAAAATCTTACCGTCGCCGATCTTGCCTGTGTAAAGTGCTGATGTTGCAGCCTCGATAACCGTTTCAACAGGAACCTTGCATACAACTACTTCAACCTTTACCTTTGGCAGCAGGCGTGCTTCAACAGGAACACCACGATAGAACTCAGTCGAACCTCTCTGCATACCGCAGCCCATTGTGTTTGTAACTGTCATACCTGTGATACCAACATCGTAAAGGGCTGTCTTAAGAGCCTCAAAGCGTTCAAGCTTTGTGATGATTTCAATCTTTGTCATCTTCAGGTCGGAATCGCTTGCAACAGCTTCTGCCTTCTTATGTGTAACAGGAACTGCTTCGCTCTTTGTAGGTGTAAGAGGTAATGTTTCAACTTCCTTTTCCTTGCCGCTGCCGCCGATTTCAACGTGCATTGAGGGCACGAAGTCTGCGTAAGAGGACATAAGACCATGCTCTGTTGAGTCAAGACCAACAATTTCCTCGTGACGGGAAACTCTAAGACCGATTGTCTTTTTGATAATGAAGAATGTAAGAGTCATTGTAACTGCTGTCCAAGCAAGAACGCTTACAACGCCAAGAGCCTGAACGCCAAGCTGCTCGAAGCCGCCGCCGTAGAAAAGACCTACCATATGTTCGCCTGTGCCGTTTACTGCGGCAACACCGCCGTTCTGGCCAAGACCGTTAGCGAAAAGACCTACTGCAAGTGTGCCCCAGATACCGTTGAAGCAGTGAACTGCAACTGCACCTACAGGGTCGTCAATGTGAAGCTTGTAGTCGAGAAGCCATACGCCGAAGCATACTAAGAAGCCGGATACAAGACCGATAATTGCTGAACCAAGTGCGTCTACGTCTGCACAGGGAGCTGTGATTGCTACAAGACCTGCAAGGGAAGCGTTAAGGCACATTGAAACATCAGGCTTGCCGTGCTTGATCCAAGTGAATACCATTGTTGTGCAGGTTGCAACCGCAGGAGCGATTGTTGTTGTAAGGAAAATGTTTGCAAGATACTGAGTGTCTGTTGCAGCTGCGCCGTTAAAGCCGTACCAGCCGAACCAGAGAATGAATACGCCAAGTGCGCCGAGTGTCATTGAGTGACCGAGAATTGCGTTTGGCTTGCCGTCCTTATCGAACTTGCCGATACGGGGACCAACCATTTTTGCACCGATAAGCGCTGCAAGACCGCCAACCATATGTATTGCCGTTGAGCCTGCGAAATCAACGAAGCCCATCTGAGCGAGCCAGCCGCCGCCCCAGATCCAGTGAGCTTCAATCGGGTAAACAATTGCGCTGATTATACCGGAATAGATGCAGTAGCTTAAGAACTTTGTTCTTTCTGCCATAGCGCCCGAAACGATTGTTGCTGCTGTTGCACAGAATACAAGGTTGAAGATGAATTCCGCACAGCGGTCGAAGCTTGCGAAGCTGCCCAGAACATCAAGAGTAGGAATACCTACAAGTCCGAACAGTGCGTCCTCGCCAAGCATAAGACCAAAGCCAAGGAAGATAAATACAACAGTACCGATACAGAAGTCCATCAGGTTCTTCATAATAATGTTACCTGCGTTCTTGGACCTTGTCATACCGGTTTCAACCATTGCGAAACCGCATTGCATAAAGAATACCAGTGCGGCACCTATAAGGTACCATATACCGTTGCCGTCGCCGACGTTAAACATTGTAGCGTTTACCGTATCGGCAACCGACTGCTGAGTTACGGCTGATTCAGCCGCCATCATCGTAAGTAGTGAGTTCATTTTCAAACCGCCCCTTCATTTCTTTGAAACTTTTGTTGACTTTTCTCGCAAATTCTGCTGTCAACCTGTTTCAGATTTTAAAAACAAATTGGGGCTACAACAAATAAGTTTCGCCGTTGAAACCTATTTGTCATAGCCCCTTTGCTATGGTCTTAGCATACACTATTTCGAGAGATTTGTCAACACATTTTTGCAAGATTTTTTCATCAATCTTGCATTTTGTTAAATTTTAATAAACAACCTAAAAATTTTCCTGCTTTTGCTAAACCTATTGCATAACTATTTCCATATATACTCCAGCCAAAATAAAACCACACAGTTTTCACTGAACTGTGCGGCTGAAAATTATAGTTTCTTGTAGTCGCTTAGCGTAACATTGCTTGTAAGCCAGGATAAAACCTCCTCGAACATTACGCCGTTTCTCGGCTCGTAGCCGTAGCTGTAGGTGGTTTTTATGGCAATCTGCGCAAAGCTTGTTGCTCTGTTCATTGCAATGGGCAGGCTGTCCCCTTTGAGCAGTCCTCCCGTAAGCACGGAGGCGAAAATATCCCCCGTTCCGGGGTATGAAACGGGAACATAGTCCCAGTCCACCCGCCAGAAGCCCCCCTTATCACGGTCGAAGCCTGCGTTTATCATCTTTCCGTCAACCAGCGGAACGCCGGTTATAACCGCAATCCTTACCTTTTCACAAAGCCGTGCAAGCCATGACTTCACCATGCCCGTAGTCATTTCCGTGGGATAATCCTCCCCAAGCAGCATTGCCGCTTCCGTAAGGTTTGGCGTTATAACGTCCGCAACGCTGACAAGCTCCTTCATTCTGCCGCAAAGCTCCTTTGTGTAGGTCTTATACAGCTTGCCGTGGTCGCCCATTACGGTATCAACCACCTTCAGCGCTCCCTTGTAGCCGGCGAAAAATTCAAGGCAATGGTCAATCTGCTCGCTTGAAGCAAGAAAGCCACTGTAAATTGCGTCAAACTCAACACCCAACTTTTTGTACTGCTTGTAGCAGGGCACAATATAGTCGGTTAAATCCTTGAAAACAATATCGTCAAAGCCCCCTGTGTGGGTGGATAAAATAGCGGTGGGTACAGGTACGCACTGTATTCCCATTGCGGAAATTACAGGCAGAATTACAGACAGGGAGCATCTTCCGAAGCCCGACAGGTCGTGTATTGCCGCAACACGCAGCTGATTATTCATAGTTAGATTCCTTTCAATTTTTGCTGAGGAAATTACGCTCAAGGTCTGCAACAGTCTGCGGTCTGCCGTAGTAGAAGCCCTGTGCGATATCGCAGCCCAATTCCTCTAACAGCTTGCATTGCTTTTCCGTTTCAACGCCCTCTGCAAGCACTTCAAGATTCATAGCCTTGCCAAGGTCAACAATAGCCTTTGTAATAAACCTTGCAGTATCGTTTTCCTCAATGTCGTAAACAAGGCTCCTGTCGATTTTCAGTATATCGATAGGCAGTATTTTAAGTGAGGAAAGGGAGGAATAGCCCGTGCCGAAATCGTCCATTGAAATGGAAACTCCGAGCTTCTTTATCTCGTTAAGCACGCTTATTGTGCGGTCAATATCCAGCATTGCCATAGTTTCCGTCAGCTCTACCTCAAGGTATTTGGGGTCAAGCTCCGAATCCGTCAGCACACGCTTGATTGAGCCTGCAACGTCTGTCTGATACAGCTGCGCCTGTGACATATTGACGGAAACGCGGATTTTTTTCAGTCCCTTTGCCTGCCAGCGCTTATTCTGTAAGCAAGCCTGATTAAGTCCCCATTCGTCAATTTTGGTAATAAGCCCCATTTCTTCCGCTATAGGAATAAACTCAATCGGAGGGATAAGTCCCTTTTGCGGGTGATTCCAGCGTATAAGCGCCTCTGCGCCCAGTATTTCGCCTGTTTTGAAGCTGATTTTAGGCTGATAGAACAGCTCAAATTCGCCGTGCTTAAGCGCCTCGCCTATTTCGTGCTCAACAAGCTCTCTGTCGCAGACCTTGCGCTCAACGTTTTCGTTGAAGAAATGGCAAACGCTGCCCGAATAATTTTCACCTGCATAAAGAGTAATATTCGCCTTGTTGTAAAGGGTCATTATATCGTCGCAGCCGTCGTAAATGCAGATACCCGCCTCAAACTGGGCCTGCTCCTTTAAAACAGACGGAAGAATCTTGTTATCGCAGGAATTTTCAATTACAATCTGAATTTCCTTTACAAGGCGCTCGGTTGCCTTTTGTCCCTCATAGTAGGTCAGAACCGCAAAATCGTCCGTGCCGATTTTGCCCACAACGCCCCTGTTGTCGATGCATTTTGTAAGGCTTTCCGCATACAGATAAAGCAGCTTGTCGCTTGTCTCCATGCCGAACAGAGTTGCGATTTTCTGGAAGCGTGTGATCTTAATGCAGATCATTACCGCTTCCTTGCCCGATTCCTTTGAAAGTCTGAGAAAATCCGAGCCCTCCGCCATAAAGCCCTGTCTGTTGGGAAGACCCGTAAGGGAATCCTCCATGGAGTTTCTGTCCTTGATGTTGTAGCTTTCACGCTGGGAGGTTATGTCGATAAAAGCGCCGGTAATGCGCATTATGTTGTTGTACTCGTTCTTTACGCCCTTGAATTTCAGCATAAAGCTATGATAGGTTTCACGCCTCACGAGCAGCTTTATTTCAAGGTTAAGGCTGTCGATTACCCCTGCGATAAGCTGGTTGAACTGTCTTATGTAGGAGCTGTAATCAACGCTGTGAACACGCTTGTTCAGAGCGTCAATGTCAATTTTCTCGTCCTCTTTTATTCCCAGCATTTTCTTGCCGTTTTCGGAAATATCGACCTTGTACTCCATATCCTCGTAGGTAATGGAAATAAAGCCTATCTCGGCGCTTTCCATAGCAATGGAGAAATTCTCCTGTGAAATTGCAGAGGACTTGCGTTCGTCGCTTAATTTCTGCTTTAAGGCGACATTTTCGGTAATATCCGTGGCAACGGAAGCAATAACGCTTACGCCGCCCATATTTTCAACAACCTCGCTGTGCCATTCAAGGTATTTTTCCTTGCCGCCCAGCGCAGTGATTTTGCTGGTAAAGCCGTCAACGGACAGCGCTTTAACAAGCATCTGAGGGAGCGCAGTGTTAATGGGCATACCGAAAACCGCCGCAAGAGAAGTTGCGTCCGCTTTTTCTCCCGCCTGTTCAAGCAAAGCGGAAAGACTGCTGCTGTATTCAACCGATTTAAGGTCGCTGCGCCATACAACCGTATATTTGGATGTAATGTTCTGCAATGCCTCGCTTTTGTGAACAGCAAGCTTTCTGCGCCTGTCTGAAGAAGCAATTGCGAAAATGCAGATAACCACCGCAATTCCAAGCACAACGGTTAAAACGATCCATAAAACTTCCATGCCCGCACCTCCAAGCATTCTATACAATTTCCTGACCGTCCTACAGACTTTGTCCATAAGCAGATAAGGAATTTGCATTTCTCTAATATAAATATACCATAAAATTTAAATTTCTGCAACAAAAAAGCCTCCAATTTGGAGGCTTTTTTTAAATTTTGTTGCCAAAAATCAGTTTTCTGTATTTTCTTCGATGTAGGTAACAGCGTCGCCAACAGTCTTGATCTTGTTTTCAGCAACGTCATCGGGAATTTCAATGTTGAATTCTTCCTCAAATGCCATTATCAGGTCAACAGCGTCAAGAGAATCTGCGCCTAAGTCGCCCTTGATTTCAGCGTCCATTGTTACCTTATCTTCATCAACGTCAAGCTGGTCGATGATAATATCCTTTACCTTGTCAAATACCATTTGAAAATTTCCTCCATAAGATTTAGTTTGCATTTTTATTATAAAGCATTAAGCCTTAATAATCAATAGGTAAACAGTAATTTTTTTATTATTTTTCGGAAAATTTATTCGCAGGTGAACATTCCGATTTTTCTGAACTTATTATACCTGTTTTCAAGTAACGTGTCAATATCGGATTTGTTAAATCTCTTCACTGCGTCGGTGAGATATTCGGACAGATTGTCGGCTGTAAGCTTCATATCGTTATGAGCGCCCCCAACCGCTTCGGGTATAATCTTTTCACAAACTCCGAAACGCACCAAATCCTCGGCGGTAATTTTCATAAGCTCCGCCGCTTCTTTTTCCCTTGAGGGGTCCTTCCAGAGAATTGAAGCGAAGCCTCTCGGGGAAATTACCGAGTAAAGAGCGTTTTCCATCATTGCAAGCTCGTCGCATACGCCGAGAGCAAGTGCGCCGCCGCTTCCGCCCTCGCCAAGCACAACGGAAATAACGGGAGTTTTCAGCAGCATAAATTCCTCAAGGTTTCTTGCGATTGCCTCGCCCTGTCCTCTTTTTTCAGCCTCAACTCCGCAGAAAGCGCCGGGAGTGTCTATAAGGCAGATAACCGGGCGGTGGAATTTTTCTGCCTGCTTTGCAAGACGGAGGGCTTTTCTGTAACCCTCGGGGTGGGGCATTGAGAAATTGCTCTTTTTGTTTTCCTCAATGTTTCTGCCCTTAACCTGTGCGATTACCGTTACGGGCTCGCTGTTAAGTGTGGCAATGCCGCCCATTATGGCTGCGTCGTCCCCGAAGCCTCTGTCCCCGTGCATTTCCATAAAGTGGTTGAAAATAAGGGGTATATAGTCGTTTACGGTGGGTCTGTTTTTGTTTCTGATTATTTCAAGTCTTTCGGTAGCGGTAAGCTTATTCATTCACAGCGCCCTCCTTTGGATAATTATGCATTTTCAGCAGTCTTGCCAGGGTTTTCCGCATTTCCCTGCGCTCGATTATCATATCCACAAAGCCGTGTTCAAGCAGAAATTCCGCCGACTGGAAATCATCGGGCAGCTGCTGCTTTATCGTACCCTGAATGACACGTCTGCCCGCAAAGCCGATAAGCACCTTGGGCTCTGCAATGATAATATCGCCGATACTTGCAAAGGAGGCAGTAACGCCGCCCGTTGTGGGGTCGGTCATTACGGTGATGTAAAGCTGTCCCGCCCTGCTGTGTCTTGCAATTGCGCCGCTTGTTTTCGCCATCTGCATAAGGGAAACAATGCCCTCCTGCATTCTTGCGCCGCCGGACGCCGTGAACATTATAACAGGCAGCTTGTTTCTTTCGGCGTACTCAAAGGCTCTTGTGATTTTTTCGCCCACGACGCTGCCCATGCTTGCCATCATAAAGCGGCTGTCCATAATGCCGATAACCGCACGGTAGCCGTGAATTGTACATTCGCCCGTGACAATGGCTTCCTTTGTGCCGCACTGCTCCTGAAGCACCGCAATTTTCTTTTCGTATTCGGGAAACTCAATAGGATTAAGGGACGTCATTCCTGCGTCAAACTCAATAAAGCTATCCTTGTCCGCCGTCATTTCAAGCCTTTCTGTCCAGGTAAGACGGGCGTGGTAATTACAGTTCATGCAGACCTTTTTGTTCTTTTCAAAGTCCTCCATGTATATTACCGTTCCGCAGCGGGGGCATTTGAAGAGCAGATCCTTCGGTATTTCCACCTTTTTTTCGTCGCTCTGTTCAGCCTTTTCGTCGTTGAAACGATCCTTGACTATTTTAAACAAATCTTCCAGCATTCTCGCAAATCCTTCCTTTAGCCCACATTATAAGCTGTTTATTTTGTGAGGTCCTTACGGTTAAGGAAACCAATGTCGATATTTCCGCTGTCGAAATCCTCGTCACGAAGCAGATTAAGCTGAAAATCAACGTTTGTTATAATTCCCTCGATAATAAATTCGGACAGAGCAACCTTCATTTTCTGAATTGCCTCCTGCCTTGTGTTGCCCTTGACAATGACCTTGGCAATCATACTGTCATAGTAGGGCGGAATTTCATAGCCCTGATAAACCGCCGTGTCGATACGCACGTTAAAGCCGCCGGGCATGTGGATTGCCTTGATTTTTCCGGGACAGGGGCGGAAACCGTTTCTCGGGTCCTCCGCATTTACTCTGCACTCGATAACGTGACCGCTTAATTTCACATCGTCCTGGGTATATTCAAGGGTTTCTCCTGCCGCAATTTTAAGCTGCGCCTTGATAAGGTCTATTCCTGTTACCATTTCGGTTACTGGGTGTTCAACCTGTATTCTTGCATTCATTTCCATAAAGTAGAAGTTCCTGTCCTTATCAACAAGAAATTCCACCGTGCCTGCGTTGTGATAACCGCAGGCCTTTGCCGCTCTTACAGCCGCTTCGCCCATTTTTCTGCGCAGCTCGTCCGTCATAACGGGGCTGGGGCTTTCTTCAAGCACCTTCTGATTGCGGCGCTGGCATGAGCAGTCGCGCTCGCCTAAGTATATAACGTTTCCGTGCTCGTCTGCAAGGAGCTGTATTTCAACGTGCCTTGGGTTGACGATAAACTTTTCAATGTAAACCTCGTCGTTGCCGAAGAACTGCAAAGCCTCCTGCTGTGCGGCGGTAATTGCGTCCTCAAGCTCCTCGGGGGTCTTTACAAGGCGGATTCCCCGTCCGCCGCCGCCTGCGCTTGCCTTTACCATAACGGGGTAGCCTATTTCGGCGGAAATGCGCTTTCCGTCCTCAATGCTTGTTATAACGCCGTCCGAGCCGGGTACAACTGGCACTCCTGCCGCAATCATGGTTTTCTTTGCGTTGGCCTTATCGCCCATTGCGTCCATAGCCTCTGCGGTGGGTCCAATCCACTTAATGCCGCATTTGTCGCAAAGACGGACAAAGGCGCTGTTTTCCGAAAGGAAACCGAATCCGGGGTGAATAGCCTCTGCTCCCGTAACCTCGCAGGCGGCAAGCAATGCCTTGGTGTTAAGATAGCTGTCCTTTGTGGCGGGAGGGCCTATACAAATTGCCTCGTCCGCAATCTGAGCGTGAAGAGCGTTCTTGTCGGCTGTTGAATAAACCGCAACTGTCTTTACTCCAAGCTCTCTGCAGGCACGGATAACACGCACCGCAATTTCCCCGCGGTTGGCAATCAAGATTTTTTTGAACATTTATGAGTTACCTCTGTTACTTTATTGCAAATGAAATTTCGGCTGAAACCGCTTTTTCGCCGTTAACCGTGGCAATAGCCTTTCCTACGCCTACGGGGCCTTTTACCTTGATAATTTCAACCTCGATTCTGAGCAGGTCGCCGGGAACTACCTGACGGCGGAACTTTGCTTCCTTAACGCCGCCGAAAAAGCCGATTTTGCCCTTATTTTCGGGCATTGCCAGCATTGCCACCGCACCTGCCTGAGCGCACATTTCAAGCATAAGCACCCCCGGCACAACGGGATATTCGGGGAAATGGCCTTTGAACCAGAATTCATCGGGCTTCATATATTTTGTGGCAACGACTCTTTTGCCAACTTCCATTTCTTCAATTGTATCTATAAGCAGAAAGGGATCTCTGTGGGGAATTATCTCCATAATCTGCTCTTGCGTCATTAAAGGCATAGCTTTATCCTTTCGTCTTATTCAACTCTCATAATGGGCTGGTCGAACTCAAGGCTGTCACCGTCGTTCACCAGTATTTCAGTTACTGTTCCGTCAAATTCGGAGGTAATTTCGTTCATAAGCTTCATGCTTTCCACAATGCACACAACGTCGCCCTTTGCAATCTGTGAGCCTACCTTTACGAAAGGCGGCTTTCCGGGAGCAGCCGAAGCGTAGAAAGTGCCGATAATAGGCGACTTGATAAGCTTTCCGCCCTTCTTTTCGCCCTCGACCTTAACGTCCCCGTTGATCTGCTGAACAACAGGCTGTACGGGGGCTGCCTGCGGGATTACAGGCATCGGGGGCATTGGTGGCTGCTTTGGCTTTTTGCTCAGCTTTGCCTTAAATTCATCTATTTCAACGGAAATTTCGTCAAGTCCGTATTCGTTCAGCATTTCCGCAAGCTTGCCGAGTGATTCAAACATTTCGTTTTTGTTCATTCCGATAAATCCTTTCTGTCAATTACTCAACCGGAACAAAGCAAATTGTTGCATTGTGTCCGCCGAAGCCCAGTGAATTGCTGATTGCGCCCGTTATCTTCATTTCACGGTTTGTCTTTACATTGTCAAGGTCGCATTCGGGGTCGTCAACCTTTAAGCCTACGTTTGCGTGTACAAGGCTGTTCTTCATCTGTAAAACGGTTGCAATAGCCTCAACGCCGCCTGCCGCGCCAAGAAGATGACCTGTCATTGACTTGGTGGAATTTACCGCAAGGTTCTTTGCGTGTTCACCGAAAACGGTCTTTAAAGCGGCTGTTTCGGTGCGGTCGTTGATAGGAGTTGAAGTTCCGTGTGCGTTAACGTAGTTTACCTGCTCAAAGGGAATACCAGCTTCCTCAACAGCGAACTGCATTGCCTTTGCGCCGCCCTCGCCTGTGGGGTCGGGGCTGGTTTCGTGGTAAGCGTCGCAGGTTGCGCCGTAGCCGCTGATTTCAGCGTAAATCTTTGCGCCTCTTGCCTTTGCGTGCTCGTATTCCTCAAGAATAATTATGCCTGCGCCGTTGCCCAGTACAA
>JBJERI010000100.1:0-13573 GCA_051882195.1 Ruminiclostridium sp.
ATTTTTTTGCTGATTATTACGGAAATTGCCGGTCCAATGCAGCAGCTTACAAGCAGATAGCCCAGCAGCGGCATAATTGGATTCAGTCCAAGGTTTATGGTTATGCCGAAAACGTGGACAAGTACAATTGAAGCCGCTGCAAGAATGAGGGTGGAAGCCAGCATTACAAAGAAAATAACCAGTACGAAATACCACCACAGCCCCGAAAAGCCTTCGCTGTCACGCTTTTTCAACCTTTACGCACCACCTTATAGCCAAGTCCTCTGACGGTCATAATTTCAAAATCCTTATTTTCCTTGAAGCGCTCCCGCAGCCTGTTTATATGTACGTCAACGGTTCTTGCGTCTGATTCGGATTCCATTCCCCATATTTCGTCCATAAGCTGCTGACGGGTGAAAATCCTGTTTGGGTAGGAAATCAGCTTGTACAGCAGATAAAACTCCTTTTGGGGCAAAACGCTTGATTTGTCCTCCCATTTAACGGAAAGTGCGTCATAATCAAGCTGGGTATTGCCACAGATTATTTTATGCTCGTTGGAAATTTTGGCTCTTCTGAGCAATGCTCCCACACGGAGCACCATTTCGTTTACGTCGATGGGCTTAACCATGTAATCGTCCGAGCCGAGAGAAAAGCCCTTTTGCTTTGATTCAAAGTCCTCCCTTGCCGTAATCATCAGAATCGGCATATTAAAGCCGGCGTCACGGAGCTGTCTTGTCAGCTCGTAGCCGTCCATTTCCGGCATCATTATATCCGAAATAATCAGGTCAACAATTTCCTTATCCAGTATTTCAAGGGCGGCGGCGCCGTTTTCTGCGCCTATTGCGTTATATCCGTTTTTGGTAAGGACAGTGCAGAGCAGTCTTCTCATCTGTATATCGTCTTCAACTACCATTATATTAAACATAAAAACAACTCCGTTCTTTAAGCATTTCATTTAATACTATCAATTACATTTAAACTGAGTTTTAATAAAAAGTTTAATTACAGTTTACAAAAGGGTGTTATACTTTGAACAAATCAAAGGTTATTATCGGCTGACAGCTCCAATAATCACTTTCACACTGTTTTTACCCCATTTCAATTTCATAAATTACATTCCTGTCAGCTGCTAATATAAAAACAAAAGCTTCGGTTAAACAGCCGAAGCTTTTCTTTTTTATCTCATTTTGTTTTCGGCAAAGCTGTCAAATTCGCTTTCGGGAATAGGTCTTGCAAAGAAGAAGCCCTGTACCATATCGCAGTTGTTTTCACGGAGGAATTTTACCTGCTCCTCTGTTTCAACGCCCTCGCAGATAACGGAAATCTTCATTTTGTTCGCCATTCCGATAATGCTTGAAACAACAATGCCGTCGTTGCTTGCAAGGGTGCTATTGCTTAAGAATTCCTTGTCGATTTTGAGAATATCAACAGGCAGATTTTTAAGCAGATTGAGCGATGAAAAGCCCGAGCCGAAATCGTCGATTGAAACCAAGTAGCCCGAATGCTTCATCTCGTCCATTGTATGTATTGCGGCGTCCTGATTTTCAAGGAATACGCTTTCCGTAAGCTCAAACTCGATTAAATCAGAGGGAATTTGGTATTTTTTTATAATGCCGTTTACAATGTCAAGGAAGTCGGGATCCTTTAAGTGAACTCTTGAAACGTTGACGGAAATGGGAACGATTTTCCTGCCCTCGTCAAGGTGTCTTCTGATAAATTTGCATACCTGCTCGTAAACGTAGTAGTCCACGTTTACAATAAAGCCATTTCGTTCAAGATAGGGGATAAAGCTGTCGGGACGGACAATCGTGCCGTCCGGCTTTTTCCAGCGCACCAGCGCCTCTGCGCCTACAAGAGTGTTGGTTTTAAGCTCGAATTTAGGCTGATAGTAAACCACAAACTCGTGATTTTTCAGAGCGTCCTTTGCCTTGCTCGCAATCTCAATTGAGTAGTTTATCTCCGACTTCATTTTCTCGTCATAGATAACGCAGCAGTTTTCAAGGCTCTTTTTCGCCTCTCGCCGTGCAATGTTCACGTTATCAACCGCAACGCCCATATCAATGTTTTTGCAGTCCTCTACAATGTAAATTCCCGCCGCACAGGTAATGGTACATTCGCTGTTGAGCGCCTTTTCCTGCTCGGAAAATTCGTTGAGGAATTTCAGCATGGTGTCCGAAATCCTGTCCGGGTCGTCAATTCTCATAAAGATAAGGAACTTATCCGAGAAAATTCTGCTGCTGCATTTCATAGGAGTTTCAATGCTGTTTATCTTCTCCGCAAAGCTGCACAGAATACGGTCGCCGAATTCGCCGCCAAACTTTTCATTAACATATTTGAAATTGTTTATGTCGCAGTAGATAAACGCAAACTTATCGCCCTCAAAGCTTTTTGCCGCAATGTCAAGGACGGTATCTCTGAACAGATTATAGCAGGGCAGTCCCGTAAGCTTATCGTAATTTGTAAGCTTATCTACCATTGTAGTGGCCTTTTCAAAGGCTCTCATTTTAAGGAGATAGGAGGAGATAATCTTGCTTATGGTTTTGAGAGTTCGCACCTCGTCGATAGACCAGACCTTGTGTCTGAAGCACTCGTTTAAGCAGACGCAGCCTTTGTATTCGCCGTATTCGGTAATTGCACAGCTTAAAGCCGAAATGGTGTCCATTTCGTCAAAAAGGCTGAAACGGGCTTCGCTGCCGTCAATTTCCGTTGTATCGGGCGAAAAGTCAATATCGTTGTTATCGTAGGAGGAAACAACGTCATTCCATTGCTTTTCGGTTAATGTAACGGTTTCTCCAAGCTGTGATTTTGTGTTTTTTGAGCACCACTGATAGGTATATTTAAGGGAAAGGGAGCTGTCCTCCGCTTCAAGTATGCTTACACGGCTTAAATTGAAATGCTTGCCCACCTTGCCTAACAGCAGAGTTATGGCGCTTGCCACATCTCTTGTCTTGTTCATTATGTCAAAAGCAAAGTCCGTGATTTCTGTGTCAAAAACGCTGTTTGAGGCGTTAAGTGCGGAATCACGCTTGTAGCGGTTGACATGGATAAGGTTTTCGCCCGTTTCAAGAGAAAGGTCGTTTTCCTCGCTGTAAAAGGTGAAGCAGTTCTTGCCCTCGTTTTTCGACGAATAAAGGGCAACGTCCGCCTTTCTGAACAGCTCGTCATAGGTATCGCCGTCTGTGGGGAATACGGAAATGCCAAGGCTTCCCGTGATTTTGTCCCCGTTTTCCCCCGAATACAGCAGCTCGAAAATACGGCATATATCAGCCGCCTTGCTTTCGATGTGAGCACGCTGCTTGATTCCTCGGAGAAATACAAGGAACTCGTCGCCGCCTATTCTGCCCACAACGTCGCTGGTCCTGAACAGATCCTGCATTTCCTGTGACAAATCCACAAGAATACTGTCTCCGAAAAGATGTCCCATGCTGTCGTTTACCTGCTTGAAATTGTCAACGTCGATTATAATAAGGGCGTCAAGAGTTTCACGGCTGTCCGTTCTGAGATAATCCTTTATAAGGGAGCGGGTAGTGGCTTTGTTGTATATTTTGGTGAGAGGGTCACGCTCCGCCTTGTCGATAAGACGGCGCTCAGCGTCCTTGCGCTCGGAAATGTTCAGCAAGGTGCCTATTACATGGACGGAAACGCCGCTGTCGTCGGTAATGGACTTGCCCTGAATCTTGTACCAGTTATAGTCCCCCGTGTCCCTGTTAAGCAGGCGCAGCTCGGCAATTACCGAATCGTGTCCCAGCCGCATATTGTCGCAGATACGCTCAAAGGTATCCACATCATCCTCGTAAACCAGCTTTCTTGCCTTGATTTCACTCTCAAAATCGCTGTATGTAATTGTATTGCAAAGCTCGCCGTTTCTGTACTTGCTGAAAACAATGGTTTCCGTTTTCATATCAAGATCGAAAAGCATATCGGCAGACAGCGAAGCTGTTGTGGTAAGCTTTACCCATTCGTTTACGTCGGGCTTGCAGGAGGTAATGTCGGTTATGGCGCAGGTTACGGTAAGAATTCCTCCTGCGTTTTCGTTGATCTCGCCCTCTGCCCTAAGCCATTTGTTTTCGCCCGATTTATCAGCTCCGATATATTCAAAGGCAAAGCTGTCCCCAGCCTTGTTGTTATTGCTTACCGCTTCCTTAAGCTTTGCGGTAAAGGCTTCGCCTGTAATTCTGGTGCCCGAGCCGCTTATATGGAGTGAAAGATATTCAGACCGTGAATATCCCATAAGGGAGAAAAATCTGTCGGTGGCGTGAATTATTTCAAGTCTGTTTCCGTCAAATTTGAATACGATTATTCCGCAGGGAATTTTGCTGCCATCTAATCTGAATTTGTCGAAGTCTACACTGTTCTTTAGCAAGCGGCAACCCCTCTCTCATAAACTTAATAGTATAATAGCGCGCATTATCATTATACATTATCTGATAAAATAAGTCGATGAAAACAGGAAAATTTGTGCAAATTGAGGTAAGGATTTTGTGAGCGTTTACATTTTACATCAGATTTTATGTCTTAAAATAACAAAAATGCGGTTACACAGATAAGTAGAATTACAAGGCGGAAAAAACAGCAAATCCGTACCTTTAAAAATGTAAGATTTGCCCAAAAAGAAACAAGAAATTTTTATGTGCTCTAAAACGTTTACTTGTTGATTTTGAAGCAAAATTATGTTATAATCAAATTGGATATACATAGGCATAAGTCTTTTGTGGAGAAAGGATTGGTGTGAAAATGAAAAAAATAATCAGTTTGCTGCTGGCGGCTGTGCTGATGGCTGAATGTGCGGTTGTTTCGGTTTCAGCCGAGCTTGAGGAGGGCAGCGCCGTATCAATCAAATACGAGGAGGAAGAGCTCAGCTTCAACGACTATATCGTGGAACAGATTGAGAGCTTTGCCTCCGAAATCGACATTTCCGAATATGCGGTGGAAAACGGCTGGGGCTCTAAGGAATGTATGGCGGAATATCAGAAGGTAATTTACGCAAACCCGCAGCTTTTCTATGTAACCGCCGATATCGGCTGCTCTTTCAGCAAAAGCAGAGGAATGTACAAGCTTACAGACGTAAATTACACCGTTTCAAAGAAAAGCGCCCAGACAATGATAAAGAAGTTTGACGCTGCGGTGGAAAAGGCGCTGGAATGCGTAGACGACAATATGACCGACGTGGAAAAGGCTCTTGCAATTCACGATTACATTATCTTAAACAATTCCTATGATACGACCTATTCCAATTATACCGCATACGACGCTCTTGTAAGAAAAAAATCCGTATGTCAGGGCTACGCTCTTGCTTATGAATACCTTATGAGCAATTGCCTTGGCATTGACTGCGTAATGATTTCCAGCGACTCAATGAACCATGCGTGGAATTATATCAAAATCGACGGCAAATGGTATCACGTTGACCTTACTCTTGACGACCCACTTTTTGCAGGCACAGGAGAAACGGTTGCAAAGAACGACGCAATGGGCAGAGTGCTTCACAAGAATTTCCTGCTGAGCGATACGGCAATCAAGAAAACTCCCACCCCTCATAAGGGTTGGTCCACAGACGGTCTTCCCAAGGCGACAAGCAAGACATACGACAATTATTTCTGGAAGAAAACCGAGTCGGGTATGTTTAAATACGGCAATTACTGGTATTATATTCAGCTTGACCCAAACAGCCCATGCCTTAATTTCAAGGAAACCCAGAGTATGGATATGTACTCCCTTATCAAGAGATACAATTTTGAAACAAAGAAGTCAGCTACCGTTTACAAAATTACTTCCACCTGGTACAACTGGGGCAAGGCAACGGGCAATTCCCGCTCCTGGTACACGGAAAGCTATGCAAGGCTTGCAATGTATAACGGAAAGCTTTATTTCAACACCGCCGACGGAGTTTATTCAATTTCCCGAAACGGAAAGAATCTGAAAAAAGTGGCAAGCCCGTCCACTGACAATGGCTTTATCTACGGAATCAAGATTGTAGGCAATAAGCTTTACTGCACGCTTAAGAAAGCGCCGGGGGACGCCGATTCAAACGTTAAGAAATATACGCTGAAATGATATAAAGGGGCAAGCCGCCCCTCTATGAATACAAACAAAAAAGAAGCGAGCCGCACTATATGCACGGCTCGCTTCCTGTATTTAAACATTTCTCCTTGATATCTGTTGGTGTCTGATTTTGTAATATTTTGTTACTTTACATTGGTTATTATAACATTGCAATCGTTACTTGTCAATATCAACTTTTTAAATAGTATAAATATATTAAGATTTTCGAAACACAATAATCCTCTTGATTTTTTGCGGATATTGTGATAAAATTAACAATTGTGTGAAAAGGAGAACAGTATAATTTTTAGAAATAAAGAAATTATTTATGTATAACCGCAAATTAAGCCGATTGTGATTTTATCGGGGAGGTGTACGATAATGAACGGACAAGCCGCTCAAAAAGGGTTTTTGAGCACTTTTATACACTATGTTTCAAGAAATGTGCTGGGAATGTTAGGCTTTTCCTTTTACATTCTGGCGGACACATTTTTTATTGCCCGCGGAGTGGGAGAAAACGGGCTTGCTGCTCTTAATATTGCAATACCCGTTTACAGCTTTTCCTATGCTGTGGGGCTGATGCTGGGAATGGGCGGAGGAACTCGTTTTGCCATACTGAAAGCCTCGGGGGAAAAAGAGCGGTGCAGCAAGGTCTTTACCGAGGATATAATCACAGGACTTGCAATAGGCGTTTTCGTTATGCTTATGGGAATATTCTTTTCCGAACCCATAAGCCGTATTGCAGGCGCAGACAGCGCTATTCTTGAAACCACAAACATATACGTCAAAACCGTGATGTGCTTTGCTCCCGCCTTTATAATCAACAACATTATTACTCCCTTTGTGCGTAACGACGGCGCTCCGGGGCTTGCAATGGCTGCAATGCTTTCGGGCAGCGTTTCAAACGTGATTTTCGACTACATTTTTATTTTCCCCTGCAAAATGGGAATGTTCGGTGCGGCGCTGGCAACCGGTTTTGCTCCCGCTGTGGGTATTCTTGTCTGCTCGGTTCATTTTCTGCGGAAACGAAGCAGCTTTAAGCTTATAGCTGCAAGACCCCATTTCGGGACAATAAAGGACATCTGTGCTCTGGGAAACGCTTCCTTTATTGGCGAGCTTTCAAACGGAATAGTAATTTTTGTGCTTAATCTGATTATACTGGGCATTGCAGGAAATACGGGAGTTGCCGCCTATGGAGTGGTTGCAAATGCGGCTCTTGTGGTAATGTCGGTTTTCACGGGCATTTCTCAGGGCATACAGCCTATTGTAAGTAAGGCTTACGGTCAGGGAAATAAGCCATGGGTTAAAAAGACATACGCTGCGGCAATTGCAACATCGCTGATTTTTTCTGTTTTGGTTTATGCAGCGGGATTTATTTTTGCGGAGCCTGTCAGCATGATTTTCAATCCCGAAAACAATCCTCTGCTTACGGAAATTGCCTCTGAGGGAATAAGAATCTACTTCATAGGCTTTGTTTTTGCAGGCATAAACGTGATTACAGCCGTATTTTTCGGCAGTATCGAGAAGACCGCGTCCTCCTTTGTAATTTCAATATTGAGAGGAATCGGAGTGGTAATTCCCACAGCCTTTATATTAAGCTCCTTGCTCGGAATGACGGGAGTGTGGCTGACCTTTCCTGTTACGGAGCTTATTGTGTTCCTTGCGGCGGTTATAATGAAAAAAATTACTGATAAATAAAATAATTTTATTGACATAATACATTTTTTGGTATATAATAAATGAGATAATAAGAATGATTACTGATACTTTATTATAAAAACGATTACATTTTGAAAGAGAGAACAATGAGAGAATATCTTTACGAACTCCATTTACATACAAAAGAGGGAAGCGGCTGCGCTGTTTCAAGCGCCGCTGAAATGGCTGACAAATACAAGGAAAGCGGCTTTGACGGCATTTTTGTAACCGACCATTTCTTTAACGGAAACTGCGCCGTTTCAAACGAAATCCCGTGGCGAGAGCGCGTTGAGCTTTACTGCAAGGGCTACGAAAACGCAAAAAAGCGTGGGGACGAAATAGGGCTCAGCGTATTTTTCGGCTGGGAATACAGCTATCAGGGCAGCGACTTTCTGACCTACGGACTTGACAAGGAGTGGCTTAAGGAGCACCCCGAAATAATGGATATGGGAATAAAGCAGTACTGCGATTTTATTCATCAGAACGGCGGATTTATCATTCACGCTCACCCTTTCAGAGAGCGGAATTACATTGAAAAAATGACCCTTGTGCCAAGGTGTGTTGACGCTGTGGAGGGCTTTAACGGAGGGCATTTGCCCCAGTTTGAGGAGTGCAACAGCAGGGCTGTGTGGTATGCAAACAGCTATCATATCCCCGTTGTTGCAGGCAGCGACAATCACAGCGCAGAGGGTGATATCACAGGGGGAATTGCCGCAAAAGCGCCTATAAAGGAATGTGCGGAGCTTCTTAACGTTATCAGAGGCGGCGATTACAGACTGTACTGGAAGGGCGAAATTATTCCCGTTCCCGAAAAATAAGATGAAACATAAACAGCGCCTTGGTTGTATTACTATTGGACAACAAGGCGCTGTTTTTTGAAGGGAGTGAAAGCAATGAGGGAAGCTGTTTCCGAGGAAAGGCTTACCGAAATTTATAACAGAAATGTAAATACTGTATATAAGCTTTGCTTTACATATCTTAAAAACAAGGCGGACGCAGAGGACGCCGTGCAGGATACCTTTATACGATGTCTTGAACGAGCGCCCCACTTTGAAAGCTTACAGCACGAAAAGGCGTGGCTTATCCGTGTTGCGGTCAATATCTGCAAAAATATGCTGAAAAGAGCAAGCCGCCATAACGCAAGCATTGAGGATATACCCGAAATTGAGACGGTAACGGATTTTCAAAGCCGTGAGCTGGTGGAAGAGGTTCTTTCCCTCCCCGAAAAATACAGGGACGTTATTTATCTTTTTTATTTTGAGGATTATCCCAGCGCCGAAATTGCCGCAATGCTGAAAACCACCGACGCTACGGTGAGAACGAGGCTAAGGCGGGGCAGGGCGCTTATAAAATCGGTTTTGCTGAAGGAGGGCGGTTACGGTGAGGAATGAGTTCGATTTTCTTGCTCCAGACGAGGAGCAGAAAAAGCGTATGCTTGAAAAGATAAAGGCTCACAAAAAGAGCAAAGTCGTAAGCTTCAGCTTTGTCAAAGCGGCTGTTCCAATAGCTGCGGCGGCTGTAATTGTTTTTGCGCTTGTGCCCTTTTTATTCGGTAAAACCGGCACAGAAGGTACGGAAATTCTTGTTTCCGAGGAGCAGTATGCGGCGGCAGTAAGGGCATTTTCTGCTGAGCCCGAAGATGATTATTACAAGCCGAAGACGGATAAGACGCTGCTGATGGTCGCATACAATTATGACGAATATCAGATGCTTATGATAGATTGGAACAGCGTTGTTACAACAACGGCGGAGCTTGGGGAAGCAATCGGTGTTGTGGCTGATTCAAACGATGACAGCTTTATCGGCGCAGCGGTTTATGGAGCGCCGTTTTCGCTGTACGAATATTCATCGGTTGTTGAATATAACGGAAAAAAATACTATTTAAAACCATATAACGGTACAGAATATATATTTGAGTAAGCTTCCCTCTTGTAATTGATGTGAAAACGTGCTAAAATAAATCGGTTGAATACATACAAGGGGAATAATTATGCTGATGATACTTCTTGCCGCAGGGTGCTATACAATATGCGGTCTTGCGGACAAATACGCTGTTGCAAAGGCAAAGCTTAACGGCAACGAATTTACTTTTATTATGGCGCTGGCAACGGTGATTTTTCTGTCGCCTATGCTGCCCTTTCTTGTGGAGGACTTTTCCTTTTCATGGCAGGCGGCAATAGGCATTGCTCTTATAACCGCCGATAAGCTGCTTGAATTTAAAATGTCGGCATTGGTGCTTACGGAAATGTCCGCCTTTGAACTTAAGGCGTGGATTGGGCTTACTCTTTTCGCCTCATATTTCACGGATATAATTATGGGAATTGGCACATTCAGCGTGATGGGAATTTTGTTTATTCTTGTAACGGGAGTGGGCTTGTTTCTCATTGCAAGCGGAAGCAAAAAGGAGATAAACTACCGCAAAATCATTCTGCCCCTTATTGTTTATCTTGCCGCAAAATTCGGCTACGGCTTTATAATGCAGCAGGCCTCCGTCTATATGCCAAGCACAATGGTGCTTTACTTCTCGCTGGTATTGCTGGCATTGGTTTTGCTGCCCTTTGTAAACGTCAAAAAGCTATGGAAAGAAAACCGAAAGGGAACGCTCATAACCGCCGTTACCAAGCTGCCAAACGCAGTTGGACTTGTGGCGGAAAACGCAGTGCTGGCGGTAAGCTTAACGGGCTTTTCCCTTATTCAGCCCATTATTCTTGTAGCCCTTTTCTTTATCGGAATTATCCGAAAGGAAAGCTGCACAAGGCTGAATATAATCGGCGGAATTGTGTCCATACTGGGCATTGCAGGATTTCAGCTGCTTAAATAATAAATCGGACAGGCAAAAACCTGTCCGATATTTTTATAACTTAATATGCACCGTAAACTCAAATTCCTTTTCACAAAGCTGATATTTCTCCTTAAGATAAGGTCCGCAGGAATTTGAGCCCACACCCGACTGCTTGTAGTCAATGCATAAAACGTTGCTGTCACAAGGGACAAGCTCGTAGTTATGCTTTTTGTTTGCAAGCTCCTCCTGTGTGTACTCCGAGGCATTGAAGCTGAAATCGCTGTCGGCGGTGATTACCGTTTCGTTTTCCTCATCGGATATTGCCACATATTCGCAGCCGTAATGGGAGGAATTTTCCTGGGGTCTTATGTAGTCCTCGTGCATTTCGGAAACGTAGTCGGTGAAAATTCCCTTATAGCAGCTTCTGTGCTTGTCAACGTAGCTTTCGTGAGGGCCGTAACCGTAATATTCCACGTTTTCAAACTCTTTAGGCAGGAATAATCTCAGTCCGAAGCGTGGGAGATATGGGCGCTTTTCCGCCGCCTGAACCCTGTTTGCAATAGCAATTTCGCCGCTGTTATAGACGGTTATCTTGTTCCTTATGCGAAGAGAGTTTGTGTGAACATACCAGCCTAACGCAAGGTCAAATTCAAATACGGCGCAGAAGTCAGAGAGAACATAACTGCAGTCGTAAACCTTGGTTATAAGCTGATTGAAATGGTATTTGTACCATTCGTTTTTAACGTTTACGTCATTGTCTGTTGGCGCACGGAAAACGTTGTACTCCATTTCCCTGTCAATGCGCTTTACGCCGCCCTTGCTGATATAGGAGAAAAGGCCTGTGCTTTTGTTTATAATGTAGGTAAAGCCGCTGCCGCTTATGGTGTACTGCGTTTTGCTTTCGGAAACGGTCAGCTTTGCGCCGTAGGTATCCGCAATATGGGGCTGATTTATCCTGCAAAGCTCAATCTGGTCAAAGCAAACCTCGTCCCCTGCTTTCGCCCATTCCGTTTCGGTCTTGTAGCTGAAAACAAAGCGTATATAAAGGCTTTTTCCCGTTTTGCCTGCAATTTCGGGAACGGCAAGCTGTACTCCCTTATGGGGATTAACATCGGGTATTTCAATGTCCCTTTCAAAGGACTTTACGCCGCTTTCGGTGACAATAATGCGGCAGTTGAAATAATCCCCGGGCTTTGCAAAATCCATACAGTTTGTGAGAGTGAAAAGTCCCTGTGCTGTATTCTGGGGAGTAACTCTTACGGGGCGGTAAACGTTTTTGGCTTCAAGCAGTCCCGTGTGGGGCGTTCTGTCGGGGTAAACCAGTCCGTCAAGGCAGAAATTGCCGTCGTTCACAGGCTCGCCGTTATCGCCGCCGTAAAGGTACATTGCCTTTCCGCTTTCTGTTTCGCCTGCGTAAATTCCGTGGTCGCACCATTCCCATATAAGTCCGCCGCAGAAGCGCTTATTTCCGTAAATTGTCTGCCAGTAGTCCTCAAGGTCGCCGGGTCCGTTGCCCATTGCGTGGCAGTATTCGCAGAGGATAAAGGGTCTTGTTTCATTGGTATCGGCGAGAAATTCATTTTCCATAAATTCCGTTGAGGAATACATTCTTGAAACAACGTCAAGGGTTTCGGGGCTGTCTATGGCAGGCTGTGCCCCTTTCATCTGGTACATACTTTCGTAATGCACGAGCCGTCCGCTGTCAAGGGATTTGACGTACCTTGCCGCCTTTTCCATATTTTTCGAATAGCCGCTTTCGTTGCCCAATGACCAGAAAATAATGCAGTAGCGGTTGTAGTCACGGTCAATCATGCGCTGTACTCTGTCAAGAATTGCGCCCTCGAACATTTCCATTCCCGCCGTCATTGCAATGCTGTTATAGTCCCCGTCGTCCGCAGCGTCAACGCTGCCGTGGGCTTCAATATCCGCCTCGGAAATTACATAAAAGCCCAGCTCCTCGCATAATTGCAGAAATATGGGTGCGTTGGGATAATGAGAGGTGCGGACAGCGTTTATATTGTGTTTTTTCATAAGCAGCAGGTCTTTTTTCATCTGCTCCCTTGAAATTGCAGCGCCTGTTACGGGGTCGCTGTCGTGGCGGTTAACGCCTTTAATTTTTATTGCAGTGCCGTTGAGCAAAAGCACGCCATTTTCGGTTTTCACCTGACGGACTGCTATTTTTTCCCCTATTATCTCGTTATCCGTTTCAAGGACAAGCTTGTAAAGCAAAGGCTTTTCGCAGCTCCAAAGCTTAACGTCCTCTACGGTGAACAAAAGCCGCTCATCGGAAATTCTGAACGAAAGCAGCGTTCCGTCAGGGTCGTAAAGCCGTGCTGTTACCTGCGCTGTTGTATCAAGAATTACCTCTATTTCGGTTGTTTTAAGGTCGTCGGAAAACCGTTGATTTATGCGGTAGGAGTTGATTTTTTCCTTGGGTCTTTCAAGGAGATAAACGTCCCTGATTATGCCCGACATACGCCATTTGTCCTGACATTCAAGGTAGGTTCCGTCGCACCATTTCAGCACCACAACGGTAATTTCGTTTTTGCCGCCGTGAACGGCATCGGTTACGTCAAAACAGCTTGTGCAGTGGGAAACCTGACTGTAGCCTATGAATTTACCGTTTACATAAAGGTAAAAGCAGCTGTCCACTCCCTCGAAATACAGATATTTCTCCATATCGTTATAAGGCACTTCAAAGGTGCGGCGGTAAATTGCGGCGGGGTTTTTGTCGGGAACAAAGGGCGGGTCAAATGGAATAGGGTAGCGTGTATTGACGTACCACGCCTTGTCAAAGCCCTTTAGCTGCCAGTTTGAGGGCACTTCAATTTCCTCGAGGAACTTGGTATCGGTGAGGAAATCCTCTTTTATGTCGTTAAAGCTGTCAAAATATCTGAAGTCCCATCTGCCGTTAAGCAGAGTAAAGCGGCCCGATTTTTCTCTTTTGGAAAATGGGTCTGCGCTTTTTTCAAAGGGGATAAAGTAATTCGCTGTTGGCATTGTGCCGACGTGAAGCTTGCTCGGGTTTTCGTGATATAATTCCATTTTATTCTCCTTAATATAAATCAAGTA
>JBJERI010000101.1:0-2886 GCA_051882195.1 Ruminiclostridium sp.
CTGCTCAAGGTGGCTTATAACTCGCTTGGCTTCGGCGTCGGTAAGCTGGCTTATGGACAGCTTTGCGGTCAGCTGATAGACAAAAGCGTGAAGGTTATCACGCTTATTGCCTTGCTCCAGCAGGTCACAGACTGCGCCAAGCGCATATATGCGCTTTATCTGTTCCTTTGTAGCCATAAATGCCTCATTTCACGCTTATTTTCTGGGTTTCATCAACCGCAAGGCTGATGTTAATGCCACGGATGAGAGCCTCCTCAGTTTCGTCGGAAACTTCTTTTCCGGAGAGCTGGAGAACGTTTATGAAGGTGTCCCATACTACGGAATCAGCAAATAAATAGGCATAATCGGCAGCGTCCTGTTCGCTAAAGCCGCCTATGGTCATAAGGGCTTTTTTATCGGTTTCAAAGCTTGCGCCTTTGAGCTTTTTGGCGAGAGCCTTGCGCTGATCAGCGGTGCAAGGAAGCTGTTCCAGCACTTCCGAGGGTGTGATTTTGGTATAGTTTCCGGTGAAAAGCCCGGTCAACATTCTTTCAATTGCCGCTGAAGCAACCTTGTATTTTGTTTCGGTGGTTTCCTTTATTATGTCCGGGTATGCCGTGCCGAACAGCTGCTTGAGGTAAGTAGGAGAAACGATTGAAAGAGAGGTGGCTTCCGTGTATGTAACCGTGTGGTTGGTTACATCATCGGCAAATACGCAGGATTTGTACTTGGTGTTTTCGATTTCGGAGCCGCCTTCGGTAAGGAAAAGAGCCTCTATTTCCTTTTTTCTTGCGCTCAAGGTCTTAATTTCTTCGTTGATTGCGAACAGCTCCGCAACCTTTGCGGAGAGCTGTTCCTGAGTTAATTCTGCCATTACGATACTCCTTTCAGCAATTTTTCAGCACATTCAGGGCAGCAGTCAATGCCCATATAGGTCTTGGCATTGACCATATCGCCGCAGAAGCGGCATGAAGGAACGTGTTTGCGGATAAGTATGCCTCCATCGGGTGTTTCGCTGATGTCAACAGCTTCTCCGCCGTCAAATCCCAGTTCAGCGGCAATCCTTTTTGGAATGGTGATTGCACGCTTACGGCTTAATTTTTTAAAAACTATCATATTGACCTCCTTATAAGTGTTTATGACTTTTTCCTCGCTCTGAATTGTATCCGGGCTTGCGACCGTTGCCGCTCATCGAGCGGCAGCTCATTAAGGAGGGAGCTTGACTTGCTCCCGGCATTGTCAAATTTATTTTTCACAATGCGTATTTCTGAAGGGCGATATCATCAAGGTTGTAAATATCGAAAGAGCTGTCGTTTGCAGGTTTTGCGACATCATATTTACCTTCAAAAATCTGTATAAGATTGTTAGGTTTGAGAATCCAGTCGAAATCAGCTCTCCAGTTTCGACCGTTATTACCGCAAAGGAACGGCGAAGCGGCAACCTTTCGGAAAATCGCATCAAGGTCAAAGTTTTTTGCGGCATTCTCGATAGATTTCTTGCGGCTGGGAGTTACCTTGCAGACCTTTGCAAGCTGGGTGCAAATAGTGTTAAAGTTGTTGACCACAGCGAAGCAATCAACGCTGCAATTGGGCGATTCAACTATTTCCTGAATAGCGGCAAGCTGTGCGCCGTTGAGCTCTCCATTATAAATAACCATGCCGTCATCACAAACAAGTTTATATTTCATAGGCTCTCCTTTTTAAACGAAACAAAAGCGTGTTTATTTAGGTCGTAAAGTCCTATTCTTTCTGAATAAATATAGACTAAAATACGACTGTCATCCATATAGTAGCACCTTGCGGTACAGTTCTTATAGCCCATTTTTTTCAAAACGGCTTCCAGCTCGTTAAGGTCTGCTTGTTCCTTGGGATTAGGCTTCATCATCTTCATCGTACCCCTTTTCATCATCGTGTATGTCGGTGTAAAGGTCGTATAACTCCTTGGGGATAATACTGACGTTTGAAACGGTGGTTCCGTTCATTTTTGCAACTGAATGACGTAAATCATCAAGATACTGTTCAAAAGACGATTTGTCAGAAAAAATATCAGGATTCATGCACTGTTCAAAGGTAATCTTTTGAAAAAGTATGTGGTCAGGTGCAAATTCGGATTTTTTAATTGAAAAATAGGCGGTTACAGACACGTTAACCAATTTAAATAATTCTTTCATATTTTTAAATCCTTTCCCACTCTGCGTTTTCGGGCTTGTGACCGTTGCCTTAGTCTTTAAGGCAGCCGCATTAAGAGGGAGCGGAAGCTCCCGGATTTAGTGTGAATTTAGAGTGAAATTAGTGTGAATTTATATAATCGGCAACCATTGCACAGCGCCTGCAGAATGTCTTATCCTCACCGTTTGGCATAGTGTATAATTCGTTTGCTTTGTTGGATCCACAACATGCACACCTGATTTTGTTTACGAAATCTGTCTTGCCGTCCTTGATAGCGGCAATCTTATCACGGGTGATGCCGAGCTGAGAGCGGCGAGCGTGGATATCTGAAAGAGGCATCTGCAGCGCTTCAGCGATTTCCGCATTTGAAATTCCGTCCATGCACATAGTGCGAAGCTTTTCGTCCATTTCCTGATTCCATTTTGACATTGTTTTTTCCTCCATGATTTTTTTCATTTATTTCATCGGTCAGACCGCAGATGAACATCAGAACAATTACTACTGAAAGGCAAATAATACCTTTCACAAGAAAGAAATTCATATCTTCAGACCATACCTGAACGCCGCTTGACGTTACTTCAGGGATATATCTGTTTGCCGGGAAAATAATGAATAAGATAACCATGATTATTGAACCGCATATATTTTCCTTGTGGTTTTTAAGAAATTTCATTTTAACAATCCTTTCTCCAAAATGCGTACTTTTGTAGGTACCCGTCTATGAACGATTATCATAACA
>JBJERI010000102.1:0-2876 GCA_051882195.1 Ruminiclostridium sp.
GAGAAAATGCTGAAATAGGGCAATATCTGTTTCGAAAAGCTTGTGAGGAAATGAAAGCCTGTAAGCTTGGTGGATTATCTCCCGATGAATACATACGTAAAGTTGCATAACAATAGCGGCAAAGATTGCTCTTAGTCGCTTTGTATAAATTTGATTCGTAAAATTTGTCTAACTTTTTGGGGTCAGTTCAAATTGCTATTACTTTTTTAAAACTTGTTTTCTTTTTTAGTTCCTTTGTTGTTTTTGTCTTAATCCTTTTTCCTGAGAATTGAAGACTGTACGATAATAACAACTGCTACAAATCCAAGCACAATCCAACTTGAAAGCTCTGTACTAAGACTAAAGCCGAAATCCTTCAAATTAATGTAATTCACAATTAAGGGGACTGCGGCAATTATAATACCGCCAAGAATGTAAATTACAGAAGATATCTTTGTGAATTTGGCTGCACTTTCCGTAGTGTACCGGTCGATTTTCATAATACTAATACACTTCTTTGTAATGCATTGCAAAATTCCAAGTATTACCGCTATAATACCTATCACTAAATTGATGTAATCTAATACTGTCATTGTTTCAAGTATGTTCATAAGTATTCACTCCTTGTTATTATTCGGCTGAAAAAATCAACCTTAACTTTTTATATCATATCCGAATTTATTGTTTCCGCTGTTATTATATAGCTGATATTTTTGGTTGGGGTGATTTCAAGTCCTTTCATCAATTTCGTTACAAACCGATAGGACCGTGTGTTTTTGTCGCTTATTGTCAGCTTCATCATTGTAATCTCGGGAGTTCTGCGGATTTCTTCAAGAGAAGCGCAGAGAGGAGCCACAATAATGCCGCTTCCGATTTTGTCTTGTGCTTCGGAAATATGCTCCACCGATACGGCGTTTGGAGCAGGTCTTGTGATAAGAGTGTATGCTTTCAGAACACCGTTTTTTACGAGAACGCTGCTTATCAGAGTGTCGATATTTTCGCCGCTGTTCTGCATAAGGGGAGCGGGATCAAGGGTATTGGAAAAGCTGTTTTCTGCGGAGTTGACAAGCTGATTTCTTATGCCGTCGTCCATTTTGCAAAAAGGAATACATTCATTTTCGCCCCTAAGCAGCAATTCTTTAAGCCGCACAAGCCGTATCTCGTCCATGCGTTTCCAAAGGCTTTCGCCTACCTCCACAGCATAAACGCAGCTTGTATCGTTTACTTCAAAGCCCAGCTTATTGAGACAGTTGGCTAACGCCTTAAAAAACGGGTGCGACTGAACAATGTGCACCCGCACATATTGCTCGCTTTGCTTGATTATTTCCCGTATTAGATATGAGGCATAGCCCTTTCGCCGCTTGTCTTCAGCGGTATAGATATATTTTAGTATCCACCCTTGATTTTCCTTGACTAAAACGGCGTATGCAGCAGGTTTTCCGCTGTCCTTAAGGACAAACGCTTTACCCGTTTCCGTATCCACCATTTTCATATAGTAATCCGACAGCGGACAGCGCCACTTGGCAGGAAGCAGCATCATATACTGCAGAAAATACAGTCGGTCAATTTGCAGCATTTTGTAATTCCCCTTTATTTTTGTGACAGCAAGGGCTTTCTTATCGACATCGCCCATCACAGAATAATTTATCACGCACAAAAAATTGAATGGTACATCGGCGGTCTTTTGCCGCCCGTAACCTGATTGAGCTCATTATCGGAAAGGCTGCCAGAATCGGGAATATGCTCGGTTATGTAGGCTTTGATTTCATCAAAAGTTGCCTTGCAGCCGTATTTTTCAGCAAAGCCCTCCACTTCCTCGGGCTTTAATGCGAGAAACTCCTTTTTCAAATCCTCGCTTGCAATTACCTCGTTGTAAAGTTCTTCCAATGTTTTCATAAGTAAACTCCTTGTTTTTTCTTTGTTTTCGGCTGAAGAACAGTTATTACTGGTAATAATCCCTGTTGTACTGATAACGGGGATCGGGCTTGGGTCTGCCCTCGCCTCCCTTGCCGCCTGAAATCTGAGTAAGATCATTATCGGAAAGAACGCCCGAATCGGGAATATTTTCGCTTATGTACGCTTTAATCTCGTCCAGTGTTGCCTTGCAGCCGTATTTTTCAGCAAAGCCCTCCACCTCCTCGGGTTTGAGCGCAAGAAATTCCTGCTTTAAATCCTCGCTTGCAATTACCTCGCTGTAAAGTTCTTCAATTGTTTTCATAGTAATATCCTCCTTGTTTTTATTTGAATAACTTTTTAACTTAAAGCACAAAGCATACCTTGACCTTCGATGGCTGTGCCGCATTTTCCTTCTATTGCACTATATATTGCTTTTATTGCACAACCTACACCCCATGTTCCCAAAGATATTCCTGCCTCGCCAAGATCAGCGCTCTTTCCGCCTGCAACCTGATTTATTTCCTCATCGGAAAGTTCACCTGAAGCGCTTCTTTCTGTGAGAAAAGCCTTAATCTCGTCCAGTGTTGCCTTGCAGCCATACTTTTCCGCAAAGCTCTCCACTTCCTCGGGCTTTAATGCAAGAAACTCCTTTTTCAAATCCTCGCTTGCAATTACCTCTCTGTAAAGCTCTTCCAATGTTTTCATAGTAAAACCTCCTTGAAATTTTATTATAGCAAAAGACAATTCAGTAAAGAATTATCCGCTTTTAACAATAAATGTCCAACTCCGCTCAAACCGTTCAGCAGTCCAAGGGGACTATAGTTTTCGTACTGCTGGGGCAGGAATGTATATTCGCCCCTTGCCGCCTTGCGCTTTGTTATCTCGTTCAGACGGAGCAGAGCGTCTTGTGTAAGGTCGGGACGGTCAAGCTCTCTGCCTGCGTCAAGCAAGAATTCAATGGACGAGCTGTTTCCGCAGCAGTAATGGTCACGGGGCATTAT
>JBJERI010000103.1:0-2875 GCA_051882195.1 Ruminiclostridium sp.
CAGTCCCTCGGTAACAAGGTCGTGAAGGGATTTGCCGAAAATGTTGCTTTCCCATATCTTTGTGGGATTTTCCTCAAACTCCTTCAGCAGATACATTACAAGATCCTTGCTCTGACGCTCCGTTCCCACAATAGGGCTTATCTCGGTGTTTATCTTTGCGGAAACCATGTGAATAGAGGGAGCTTCGGCTCTTAATCGCACGCCGTATTTGCCGCCCTGTTTAACAATTTCAGGCTCTTCAAGGCGCAGCTCGTCAATTGTAGGCATAACAATGCCGTAACCCGTTGCTTCAACCTCGTCAAGTGCGTTCTGTACCTTTTCGAATTTTTTCTTTATTTTAGCAAGCTCAATCATACATGGCATAAGGTCGCTTTCATCGTGTAAATCAAGGCCTGTGGTTTCTCCAAGAATCTGATAAAACAGCTCGTTTTTCACATTGACGGTAATATATCCCGCCCCTTTGCCAAGGTCAATGCTGTCAAGAGAGCAGTCGGTAATGTATTCGCATTCCGACATTGCACAGTTAACCGTCTTTATGCTGCTCATATTGTGAATACCTGCGGCAAAGGTCTTTAAGGCTTCGTAAACCGCTTTCTTAAGCCAATGTCCGTTTTCAAGGGCTTTTATCCAGCGTGGTATTCTGATGTTGATTTCCTTTACGGGGAACTGCATAAGCACTTCCGTAAGCACGTTTCTTATATCGTCCTCGTCGATTTCAAGGCAGTTAAGGGGAATTACGGGCTTGCCGTACTTATCGGAAAGCTGCTCCGCAAGGGCTTTTGCCTCGTGGCTTTTGGGCTTCTGACAGTTTAGAATTACCGCAAAGGGCTTGTTGATTTCGTTAAGCTCGTTGATTACCCTTTCCTCTGCTTCCTCGTATTCTGCACGGGGAATATCGGTAATACTGCCGTCCGTTGTTACCACAAGACCAATAGTGGAATGTTCGTTTATGACTTTCTGAGTGCCTATTTCAGCCGCCATATTAAAGGGAATTTCCTGCTCAAACCACGGAGTCATTACCATTCGGGGAGCTTCGTTTTCGATATAGCCTATTGCGCTTGGCACAATGTAGCCCACGCAGTCAATGAGCCTTACGTTCATTGTAGTGTTATCGTCAAGAGAAACTGCAACCGCCTCTTCGGGCACAAACTTCGGCTCGGTGGTCATTATGGTTTTTCCTGCGGCGGACTGGGGCAGCTCGTCAACCGCCCTTTCCCTGCGGTATTCACTGGTAATATTGGGTATAACAAGGGACTGCATAAAACGGCTTATCAAGGTAGATTTGCCCGAACGGACAGGTCCCACAACGCCTATGTAAATATTGCCGTCCGTTCTTTTGGCAATATCCTGATAAATGGAATTTGTCATATATTCCTCCCGCTTCTCAATACAACGGAATCAGCAGCATTGCCGCTCCCGAAATTACATCGTCCGTCAGATTGTTCTCGCTGATAACGGCGCTTTCAAGGCTGTTGAAACGCTTTGCAATGTTCCATACCCGCTCTCCGTCTCCTGCGCTGTACATTTTGAGGGTGTATTCCGTTTCCTTGGCTTTGGGCTTTTCCTTATCCACCCTTATATCTGTTAGCACGTTCACCGTGTTTATCTGATAAACAAAGCCCCTTGCATTTAGCTGTATGCGCATATCAACGCTGTTGTCAGAGCCAATGCTGTAGCTTACTCCCGAGGGCTGAACGTCTATATCAAAGCTCATTTCGTTTTGAGTCGGCTCAATTTCCATAACCACCTCGAACGGCTCGCTCTTTTCAACAAAAACGGGAGTTCCGCCCTCCAGCCTGCCCATTACCTGCTTGCTCATCTGCCCTGTTACGGCAATTTCGTGGTCGCTCTTTATGCGCATTGAAACGTTGCTTATATCGCAGCGGCAGTCAAGCACTTCAACTATATTTCCCTCGGCGCACTCCACCGTGCTTTTGAGAGTTATTGTCTGCTCGACTTGCTTGGGGAAAGCCTCCGCCTTTAATGCCGCCGTAGTAAAATCGCTGTCAAAATCAAGGGAATATGCGTCGTCAACAGGAGTTATCTCGCTTTCCTGCTGTGCGATAATATTGCAGTCGATTGTTAAATCGCAGTTGAGTATCCTGTTGTTTTCCTCGCCTGATTTTGCTTCAAGTCCGCAGTCCATTACTTTTAAGGAAACAAAGCAGAAATGATTTTCAGTTACACCGCTAAGGTCAATTATCTGACTTATGGGAACAGCCGCTTCCATTACCTCTGCGTGCTGTTCATCGCCGCCTGTGAGATAAAGGGCTTTTATCTTGGCTTCGCCCTTTACGACCACCTTATCGGCAATTATCTTGCTGTCCGTTACAACGCCGTAACAGTCCGTACTGATAATGGAGGAAATTCCCTCGCCCCCAGCGCCTGTTTCAATTTCCTCGTGGACAGTGAACTGTCTGCCTGTGGAAAGCTTTCTGCCACAGTATTTCACGTTTGCCTTATGCACCTGAACATTCATTCCCTCGGCGCCTGTGATTATCTCCCATTCCTTTGATGATGTTACCCTGATTTTGCAGCTTACCGCCCCACGCACGTCAATACGTCTTCCGCTGACCGCACGGCAGTTGCAGTAATCGGTTTTGGGTATAATCTTTACAATATGATTGTCGGTGCTTTTGCCTAAATCAACAGTTTTGGAGTAGGTGTAACGCTGTTCGGCACAGTTGATTTTGCTGCTGTTTTCCGCAAGATAAAGCACCTTGATCCATGCAATTCCGTCATAAGAGAGCTGATTTCCCGAAACAGAATAGGACACAATTGACGGGGTTATGCTGCATTTCAGTATTCTGAAAATGTCAGGGAAATAGTCGGGCAGAACGTAATCAAACTCTATTCCCTGCTCGGTTTGTCCGTC
>JBJERI010000104.1:0-13418 GCA_051882195.1 Ruminiclostridium sp.
CACGCTCTTCAAGAACAGCCGCCCATGTTGAGCCGGAATCAAACCATACGTCGAAAATATCCATTTCCTTTGTAAATTCGCCGCAGCCGCATTCGCACTTGAAGTCGGCAGGCAGGAATTCCGCAGGCTCTTTTGCATACCATGCGTCGGAGCTTTCTGCTCTGAACATATCGGAAATAGCCTTGATTGTTGTTTCGTTGCAGATTGGCTTGCCGCAGTCCCTGCAGTAAACAACAGGGATCGGAACGCCCCAGCGACGCTGACGGGAAATGCACCAGTCGCTTCTGTCACGAACCATGTTCTTGATTCTGTCCTCGCCCCAAGCAGGAATCCACTGAACCTCCTCGATAGCCTTTACTGCGTCGTCGGCAAACTTGTCAACGGAGCAGAACCACTGCTCTGTTGCACGGTAGATAATAGGCTTATGGCATCTCCAGCAGTGGGGATAGGGGTGAACGATTTTCTGAATTGCAAGGAGAGCGTTGATTTCTTCAAGCTTTGCTGCAATTTTCTTGTTGGCGTCGTTTGTGGTAAGACCTGCAAACTCGCCTGCTTCCTCGGTAAGAACGCCCTTGCTGTCAACAGGAACAATAATGTTGAACATTCCCTTGTAGCTGTTGCATACCTCAAAGTCCTCAAGACCGAAGCCCGGGGCTGTATGAACGCAGCCTGTACCGCTTTCAAGAGTAACGTGGTCGCCAACGATGATTGGGGACTTTCTTGGCAGGAATGGGTGAGCGGTTTCGATAAGCTCCAGCTCCTTGCCTGTGAATGAGCCGATTGTGGAATACTTCTTGATTCCTGTTGCTTCCATAACGGTGGAAACAAGCTCGGTTGCCATTAACAGATACTCGCCGCATGACTTGCTTTCCTCGTCCTCAACCTTTACAAAGGTGTATTCATAGTTAGGACCAAGGCAGATTGCAAGGTTGCCCGGGAGAGTCCATGTGGTTGTTGTCCAGATTACGGCGTAAGCCTTTGACAGGTCAATGCCTAAATCGTCAAACTTGCCCTTGCTGTCTGTAATTGCAAACTTAACGTAGATTGAGTAGCACTCGTCGTCCTCATATTCGATTTCGGCTTCCGCAAGAGCGGTGTTGCAGTCAGCGCACCAGTAAACAGGCTTAAGGCCCTTGTACATAAGTCCCTTGCTGAACATTTTGCCGAATACTTCAACCTGTTTTGCCTCAAATTCGGGCTTTATTGTAAGATATGGGTCGTTGAAGTCGCCCCATACGCCTAAACGCTTGAACTGTGCTTTCTGGCTGTCAAGGCAGGAAATTGCAAACTCACGGCACTGCTTGCGAAGTGTAACCGTGTCGATTGCGCCGTTTTCAACGCCCATTGCCTTAAGCGCCTTTAATTCAATAGGCAGACCGTGACAGTCCCAGCCCGGTACATAAGTAGCCTGATAGCCTGTCATAGCCTTATATTTTACGATAATATCCTTTAAAATCTTGTTTAAGGCAGTGCCCATGTGAATATCGCCGTTTGCGTAGGGCGGTCCGTCGTGCAGAATGTACTTGGGCAGACCCTTGTTCTTCTTCTGAAGCTCATAGTAAACATCGGCAGCCTCCCAGTCCTCCAGCCACTTTGGCTCACGGGCAGGAAGATTGCCTCTCATGGGGTAATCGGTCTGCGGTAAATTTAGGGTTTCGTTAAAATCCTGTGCCATTTCAGTTTATCTCCTCTTTTTTCTGTGTCTTATTTATTTTTACCGAATTCAAGCTTTTCATGGACTGTTTTCTGCGGTTTTTCAAAGAAAAGTCCCTCGTGTTTATTTTCGGAAAAATCCTCTACCTCCTCGTCCTCGTCCTCTTCCTCAAATACAGGCTGGAAGCCTATCTCGGTGGTTGCTCCCACAAGAGCCTCCGCCTTTACGGTTTCTATTTCCTCAGACTTCGGAGCTTCGGATTCAGCCTTTGGAGCCTCGGGTTCAGTCTTTGGCTCTTCGACAGGCTTTGCAGGCTCTGCTTGGGGCTTCGGCTGTTCTGCGGCTGGAACGGGCTTGGGCGGCTCGGGAGCCTTTGTGGGCTGGGGAGCAGCCTTTGCGTTCTTCACAAAGTCGTTTTCATACTTTGAGGGAATCGCCTTTATTTCCTCAATATGCTTTTCGTAAGCGGCAAGAACAAGGGCGGTGAACTTCTTGGACTCGTCCCGTGTCCGTGCGAGAATTTCCGTATCGCGCTCGTTCTGTCGGAGCATTTCGCTGTGCATTTCGTCAGCCTTTGACTTTGCCTCGTTTATAATGCGGTTTTTCTCAGCATTGGCGTTATCGATGATTTTCTTTGCTTCTTCCTTTTTGGAAACAATGCCGTCCTCTGCGTCCTTGACGATTTTAGCAGCCTTTTCCTTTGCGTCGGAAAGCAGCTTATCAGTCTTTGCCTGCGTTTCGGCAAGGAGCTCCTTGCTTTGCTTCTGTGCGCTGAGCAATGCGTCCTTGAGGGCGTCCTCGTCTTCACGATATTCACGAATTTTGTCAGCAAGCACCTCAAGCTTTTTCTCAAGGTCGCTGTTTTCTTTCTGAAGCTGTGTGAATTCAATGGAAATATCCCTTAAAAATTCGTCAACATCGTCCATTTTATAGCCATTGAAGCTCTTGTCGAACTTCTTGTCCATAATCTCTTTAGCGTTCATATTGACCCCCTCAAATATATTTTCTGAGCTTTATGTGAATTCTGCCTTTTTTGGTAACGGCTCCTGCCTCGTCAAAGATAAACTTGCCGAAGCCGTTTATTGTTATCCTGTCGTTTTCGGACAATGTAGTATCCGTATCGCACTCAATGCAGTTTATCTGCATTTTCCCCGATTTTATAAGCAATGCAGCCTTTTCACGGCTCAGTCCCGTTGCGGCTGCGGCAACGCTGTCCGCCCTTACGGACGAAACAACGCCGCATATTTCGGCAAATTTCGGCTTTGGAATTTCGGCGCAGATTCCCTCTTTTGCCGTTACTCCCACTCTGCCTATTTTGTTTATTTCATCAACAATAAGCTGCGCAATATTTTCTGCGCAAAATACGATTCCATAGCCCTCGCCTATGAAAATGTCGCCTATAAGCTCACGCTTGATATTCATTGACATAAGAGCGCCAAGAAAATCCCTGTGTGAAAGGGTATCGCACTTTCTGTAGGAAAATGTGACCGCTTTTACGGGAAAATCCCCTTCCTCTCTGCTGTAGCCGCCAATGCCCATAACCCTGCGTACAGCGCCCTCATAGCCGCCGAAAAAGGCATACTCCGCCCCTGTGATTTCGGCGGTTTTTTCTGCAATAAGCTGTTCACGCTCGTTGAGAAACGCCGAAAACTTGGTGCAGCAATGCCTTTCTGAAAGGTCTGCCATATCGTAAATTCTGCGCTCAAAGGCTCTTTCCTCGTCGGTAAGCTTAAGGTTCATCAGCTGAAATCAGCGTTGCTGCCAAGCTCCTCAATCATATCGCCCGAAATATCAACATTGCGGGGATCGATAATGTAGGTTGTGTTTGCAATGCGCTTAAGCTAGCCCTCCATAGCGTAAGCTACGCCGCCTAAAAAGTCAAGCAGTCTGTTTGCAACGTTTTTGTTTGTGTTGTCAAGGTTAAGAACAACAGTTTTCTTGTCCTTGAAATGGTCGGCAATTTCGGGAGCCTCGCTGATTCTTTCAGGCTTTACAACAATAACCTGAAGATGCGTGGTTGCAGGAATGCTTAAAATCTTGTTGCTCTTTGAAGACGGACGAACGCCGTAATTGTCGTCAAACTGGGACTGTACGGGCTCGTTTGGCTCCTCGTCGTAGCCCTCGTCGGGATCATCGTAATTTCCTGCTACTCTCTTGAATATATCGGATATGCCCATTGTCTTTCCTCCACTCATTTTCTGTATCCAAATAGCGAGCTTCCTATTCTCACTATGGTTGAACCGAATTCCACAGCCTCAGCATAATCCTTTGACATTCCCATTGAAAGGGTGTCAAACACTACATTGGAGCTGTCCTTAAGCTGTTCCTTGTATTCGTTAAACAGCTTTTCCATTTCGGCAAAATATTTTCTGTTGCTTCCGTCAACGTCAACAGGGGGAATTGCCATAAGTCCCCTTAAGCGCACGCCGTCAAGCTTTACCGCCTCGTCAATGAGATAAGGCAGATCCTTTGGCAAAACTCCGCTTTTGCTTTCCTCAAGACCGATATTCACCTCAAGGAGTATGTCCATTATACGTCCTGCGCCAACTGCTCTTTTGCTGATTTCCTCCGCAAGCTTAAGACTGTTTACGGAATGAATCATAGCTACCTTATCAATTATATACTTAACTTTGTTATTTTGCAAGCCCCCAATGAAGTGAATTTCGGAATTTTTATCATATTCGTCAATTTTTCCCAAAAATTCCTGTACTCTGTTCTCTCCGAGGAGGGTTGCTCCAAGGCTTACCGCATAGTTTATCTTTGCGGGCGGAACAGTTTTCGTAACAGCCATAAGCCGCACCTTGTCCGTTCTGCCTGCTTTCTTCATTGCATTGCTTATGTTTTCGGTGATTTCAAGGTAGTTTTCCTTTACCGCCTCGAAATTCATTTCGTCAGAGAATGATTTTTCCATCATACAAATCCTTTCCCTCAACTACAACGCTGTCATAAAGCGACAGATAGCCGCTGCGCCCCGTGGTGTCGCTTACAATAAGGTAATCCTCCTCGGAGCTTATCATTTCCACCTTTTTGAAGCGTATTTCCACGCCGGTTTTTACAAAAACTCCCCGCTCGCCCTCATCGTTGAAGCGTATTGCGTCGGTAGGAACTCTTATGCCGCTGTAATCCTTAAGCACAAGCCTGAACTGCGCCACACGTCCCGTTATATATTCGGAGCTGAAGCGGTTACATTCAAACACGGCAATGTTTGTACCATCCTCCTGCTTTTCCACGCTGATAACCTCGGCGGGAATGGGAGTTGTTGAAGAGCCGATGCACACGCTTACCGTTGCGCCCTCGTAAACCTCTGTTACGTTGGAATCGATAATTCCCACAAAGCGCCACTTGTAATCGTCCACTATCTTGCCGATAATGTTGCTTGAAACGTTCCCTACGGGGTTTTTGATAATCTCGTTTATCTTTTCGGCGGTAATCTGTTCCATTGTTTCATAGTTCAGCGAAACCTCATAACCGTCGGCGCTGCTTACAAAATAGCCTGCCTCGCTTATCTGCATATCAACGGGAGTCTGTGAAATTCTCGCCTTAAGCGCCGAAATCTGATTGTTAAGTTGGGCGATTTTGCTTTCATAGCTTGTTTCGTTGCCCTTGACGATCTGCTTTTTGCTGTACAGATTCAGCAGATCGCTTTTCATTGCCGCAGCCGCCTGATAATCCTCGTTATCTATGTTCTGAATAAGCAGGGAGTGCTTTTCGTAAATCTGACTTGCAAAGGCTTCAAGCTGGGAATTGTCCGTTCCCACAAGGCTCTGTGCGTCCTCCAGCACCTCTATCTGCTTGTTCAGCTCGTCAATCTGCTGCTGAATTGCAAGGTCGCTCTGGTTTTTGTAAATCTTGGCAATAACCGAATTTTTCGCTATCTTTGCGCCGTCCTCGTGGGTATAGCTTATTACCCCCGAGCCGTTATAGGTAACAGTTTTTTCCTCACGGACGCACACTCCCTTGAAAATATAGGAATGAGAGCTTTTGTACAGTGTTGCCACCTCTGTTTTAACAGGGTTGTAAAAATGGATAACAAGCTGCGCCGTTATAGTAACAACAAAAAACAGCACCAGTAATATCCATATTATTCTTGTGGTTAAAGCCGTCTTTTTGTCGGTGTTTGCCATTTATCCGTCCTTTTTTATTCTTCCTCGTCCTTGTCGGCTGCGTCAAGAATTGAAATTGGTTTGAATGGAGTGATTGTGGAAATTGCGTGCTTATAAATAAGATTCTGCTTTCCGTCTGTGTCAAGAATTACGGTGTAGTTGTCAAAGCCCTTTACCGTGCCCTTGAACTGGAAGCCGTTGGTAATATAGATTGTAACAGGAATACGCTCTTTTCTTGCCTGATTCAAAAATACGTCCTGTAATTTGATTTCCTTTGCCATGTTAATCTTCCTTTCTGTGCATAAAACAAGTTGTACATTTTATTTATTTATTTCGGGTAAAATGCTCACCCGTAAATATATATAATTATAGCACACTTTTTTACGAAATGCTATAACTTTTCACAAAATTTTCTGCAATTTCTGAAATTTTCTGAAAATCTGTCGATTTATCAACATTTATCCAGTTTATGCGCTTATCCTTGCGGAACCATGTAAGCTGTCTTTTGGCGTAATGCCGTGTTGCCTGCTTAAGCCGCTCCACACATTCTTCAAGAGTTGATTTGCCGTCAAAGTAGGGCTTAAGCTCCTTGTAGCCTATTGCCTGCGCCGCCGTATCGTAATCGGTATGAGTAAAAAACTCCCTTGCTTCTTCAATAAGTCCCTGTTCAAGCATTATATCCACACGCTTGTTTATACGGTCGTACAAGTCCTGTCTGTCCGTGTAGTTAAGTGCGATCATGCAAGGCTCATAGGGAGAGGGATTTTTCCTGCTTTCAAGCTGTATTTCGCTGATTTTTCTTCCGCTTATATGATAGACCTCCAACGCCCTTATAATTCTCGACTGGTTATTTTCGTGAAGCCTTTCCGCACTTTCGGGGTCGACTTCTCTAAGCATTTCAAGGAGATAGCCTGTTCCCTTTTCCGCTTCAAGCTTCCTCAGCATATCACGGTATTCCATATCGCTGCCCGTGTCGTCAAACTCAATGTTATCCACAAGAGCGTTTATATAAAGCCCCGTGCCGCCTGCGATTATAGGCAGCTTTCCTCTTGCCGCAACCTCTGCGATTTTTTCCCTTGCCATTTCAACATAGTCGGCAACGGAAAAGGACGTTGTCGGCGGCAGAAAATCCATCATGTGATGAGGTATTCCCTGCATTTCCTCCTTTGTAGGCTTTGCGGAGGCAATGTCAAGTCCCATGTAAAGCTGCATTGAGTCAGCGGAAATTACCTCTCCGTCAAGACGCTTTGCAAGCTCCACGGCAAGCCCCGTTTTTCCCGAAGCGGTAGGTCCGCATACCACAACAATAAAAGTTTTTTCCATATTATATCCTGTTAAAATTCTTTTCAAGCTCTTTTTTGGAAATGACGGTGATTATTGGTCTTCCGTGAGGACAGAAGCGGATTTTTTCATCATTCCACACAGTTTCCGCAAGCAGCTTTAGCTCCTCAAAGGAGGTTTCCTCATTGGCTCTTATTGCGGATTTGCAAGCCATACTGTGAAGTATTTCGTCAAAAATCTCGCCCTTTACATTGGTGTTGCTGTGAGTGAGAATGTCTGCGATTTTTTCGATTGTACCCCGCTCGTCGCCCCCTGCCAGCATTGTGGGCATTGAGGTTATTTCAACAACAAAATCATTATGGGGAACAAAATCAATTCCCATTTCAAGAAGCTCCTCGCCGAAATCCGTAAAGGCGTTCCATTCCTCGGCGGAAAGCTGAACATTGACAGGCTCAAGGAGCAGCTGTGAGTGCTGATAAAAGTCCTTTTTCAGCTTTTCAAACCGTATTCTTTCGTGAGCGGCGTGCTTGTCCATAAGTATCATATCCTCGCCGCACTGGCAGATAATATAGGTCTTGAAAAGCTCGCCGATTACAATAAGGGGCGGCTTTTCTTCCTTTTCTTCAACATCTGTTATCGGCTCTATAACAGGCTTTTCCTCGGCAGCTTTCGGCTTTTCAAAAACAGACTTGCTAAGGAACTTAAAGGGATTTGCAATTTCAGGCTCTTCCTCAACCTGAACATTTTTCATTGCAGGAGGCTCTGGCAGCGGAATTTCTGACAGTCTTTCCTGCTTGTAGATTACCTCAGGCTGTTTCATTTCATAAGGCGCAGCCTCGCTGCTGAGCCGCACTCTTTCTCCCGAAAAAACAGGTCGTTCCGGCTCTGATATAACGTTTTTTTCGGCAATTACGGGATTTTCCGTTTTACTTACCGCCTGCTTTTCAACAGGCTTTATGGTGATTTCTCTGCTGTTTTCCGCATTTAAAATACCGTTCTTCACGCCGTAATAAACAGCGTCAAAGACATTCTTTTCGTAAGCAAAACGCACCTCCGTCTTTGAGGGGCTTACATTGACGTCAACCTCGCTTGGGGGCAGGTCGATATTCAGCACGCAGGCAGGAAATTTCCCCACCATAATTGAATTTCTGTAGGCTTCTTCAAGAGCGGACATACAGATTACCGACTTAACGCTCCTTGTGTTGACGAAAAAGTACTGCATTGAACGGTTTGCCCTTGAAAAAAGGGGCGATGAAATATATCCGCAGACCTTGATAGTTCCTACCGAGTAATCAACGGGAATAAGACTTGCGGCAAACTGCTTTCCGAAAACGGAATAAATGGCGGAATAGTGCTTGCCATCGCCGTTTGTAATGCGGACAGGCTTGTTGTCACGGATAAATTTTATTGCCACCTCGGGGTGCGCAAGAGCAATTTTATCAATCACCGCCTGCACAGTATTTCCCTCCGAAACGTCCTTTTTGAGGAATTTCAGTCGGGCGGGAGTGTTGTAAAACAAGTCCCTTATAATAATAGTTGTACCGTCGGGACAGCCTGTTTTTTCATGGCAGGTTTCTGCTCCTCCCTCAATTTTGTATGAAGAGCCGTACTCGCTGTAGCTTTGCTTTGTGAGCATTTCCACTTTTGCAACCGCCGCAATGGAAGCAAGGGCTTCTCCTCTGAAACCGAAGGTGCAGATATTGTCAAGGTCGCTGCCTGTGAGAATTTTGCTTGTTGCATGACGAAGAAAGGCCGTGGGAATTTCCTCAAAGGCAATTCCGCAGCCGTTGTCCGTGACGCGCATAAATGTGATACCGCCGTTTTTGATTTCAACGGTAACATGGTCTGCGCCTGCGTCTATGGCGTTTTCCACAAGCTCCTTTATAACGGAGGCAGGCCGCTCAATGACCTCGCCTGCCGCAATAAGCTCGGCAACGCTTTTGTCAAGCACGTTAATTGTTGGCATAGTTTTCCTTTCAATCAGAGCATGGACTTGAATTCTTCCAGCATATTGAATGCGTCACGGGGAGTTATATTGTCCATATCAAGATTTTTTATTGCTCTTATAACCTTTTGCTGTGCAATTTCCGAAAAATCAACCTGCATTTTTTCCTCTGCTTCTTCCTTTAAGGCGGATTCAAGCTGTATTTTTGAGCCAAGCTCCATTGTCTTTAGCGCCTCTTTTGACGCCTGAATTACCTTATTTGGAAGTCCCGCAAGCTTTGCTACCTCGATACCGTAGCTGTCATCTGTGCCGCCCTCAACGATTTTGTGGAGGAATTTGATTTCGTCTCCTTTTTTCAGCACAGCAACGCTGTAATTCCTTATGCCCGAATTCTCCTTTTCAAGGGAAATCAGCTCGTGATAATGAGTTGCAAACAGGGTCTTGCAGCCAATATTCTTGCCGTTGATATATTCCGCAACCGCCTTGGCAATGGAAATTCCATCAAAGGTAGATGTACCTCTGCCTATTTCGTCAAGAATAACAAGGCTTTGTGAGGTTGCATTTTTGAGTATATCCGCAACCTCGTTCATTTCCACCATAAAGGTGGACTGTCCTGCTGTCAAATCATCGCTTGCGCCTACTCGTGTGAAAATCTTATCCACCACGCCCAGCCTTGCATATTTTGCGGGAACAAAGCAGCCGATCTGCGCCATAAGAGTGATTATTGCCACCTGCCGCATAAATGTGGATTTTCCCGACATATTGGGTCCGGTAATTATTAGCAGACGATTCTGCTTCAAATCAAGATAAGTGTCATTTGGAGTGAAAACCCCGTCCCCCATTATTTTTTCAATTACGGGGTGACGTCCGTCACGGATTTCGATAACGCTTTCAAGGGTGATTTCGGGGCGCACATAGTTATTTTCAACGCTGACCTTGGCAAAGCTGCAAAGCACGTCCATTTCCGCAATAGCGTCCGCCGTCTGTTGCACCACCTCAAGCCTTGCGGCAATGGCTTCTCTTACCTCGCTGAAAATTGCCGCTTCAAGAGCAAGTATCCTGTCGTTTGCTCCAAGGATTTCCGCCTCGATTTTCTTTAGCTCCTCTGTAATATAACGCTCTCCCGTGGTAAGGGTCTGCTTTCTTATATAACGGTCGGGCACCATTGAAATATTGCCCTTTGAAACCTCGATATAATAACCGAAAACACGGTTGTAGCCCACACGGAGATTTTTAATGCCCGTTTTTTCCTTTTCTTCAGCTTCAATTTTGGCAAGTATCTCCTTGCCGCCGCTGGCAATTTCACGCAGGCGGTCAAGCTCCTCGTTTACTCCCGATTTGATGTAGCCGCCGTCCTTTGTGAGAGCAGGCGGCTCGTCAACAATGGAGTTTTCCACCATATTGGCAATATCCGTAAGGGGACTGATTTTATCGTTGAGCCTTCTCATAAGCTGTGCGTCAAAATGTGAAGCAAGCTCCTTCAAGGCGGGAATTTTTCCGCAGGTTTTGCCGAGAGAGAACACATCACGAGGGCCTGCCGCCTTATATACAATTCGTGTCATAAGGCGTTCAAGGTCGTAAATTCCGCTTAAGCAGTCGCTTATTTCCCCCATTAAAACAGCGTCCTTTGTAAGCTGTTCAACCGCGTCAAGTCTTGCAAGAATGGCGGTGTGATTTATTAGTGGCTGTTCAATGAACTGTCGCAGCTTTCGTCTGCCCATACTGGTTCTGGTTTTATCAAGCACCCACAGCAGCGAGCCTCGCTTTTCCTTATTCCGCATTGTTTCCACAAGCTCAAGGTTGCGCCTTGTGGTTAAGTTAAGCCCCATATACTCGTTTTTTTCGTGAACATAAAGCTTTACCGCACGGGGAGTTTCCGTCCTCTGGGTTTCGTTGATATAGCCGAACAAGCCAAGAAGCGCCTTTTTCGCAAGGGGCATTTCTTCGGGAACTTTCCCCGAATTTTCGCTTAAAAACTGACGTTCAAGAGCATAAGCAAGGTTACCGCTTTCTGGGAATTTTTCCTCGCCGAAAAGCTCTCCCGTACAGCCCAGCAGCCTTGTATGTATAAACTCGTGGACGTCCTTTAAATCAAGAAATTCCTCGTTAAACAGCAGCTCAACAGGCGTATATCTTGACAGCTCGCTTATAACCTCGTTTTGCAGTTCCTTGCCGCTTTTTTCCATAACGTGAAATTCGCCTGTGGAAATATCGCCGAAAACCATACCGCAGGTCTTTTCCTTGCAGTAAATGCTGCCGATAAAGTTATTTGCGCCCTCGTCAAGCATTGAGGCTTCAAAAACCGTACCGGGAGTTACAAGCCTTATAACGTCACGGTCCACAAGCCCCTTTGCGGTGGCAGGGTCTTCCGTCTGCTCGCAGATTGCCACCTTGTAGCCCTTGTCGATAAGCTTTTTTATGTAAACCTCGCTGGCGTGGTGAGGCACTCCGCACATAGCTGTGCCTGCCCTTGAGGTGAGAGTAAGCTCAAGTTCCTTTGAAATATTTACTGCGTCCTCAAAAAACATTTCATAAAAATCGCCTAAGCGAAAAAATAAAACGTAGTCGCTGTACTGCTTTTTTATGTCCAGATACTGCTTAAGCATCGGAGAAAGCTTTTCGTTTTTATCTTCCATGGTTTACTCCCAAAAAATTACGAACTTATAACAGGCGGTTTCAGGGCAACGCCGAAAGCTATGCCTTAAACCGCCCTGTTATTCCGCTCTTAGTGACAGCCGCCGCAGGTTGCACAGCTGCCTGTGCAGCTTGAAATTTCGCAGGTGTCGGGGTCTTCGCCCTCGCAGCACATACCGATAATCATATTTACATCGTTAAGCAGCTTGTCCAGTGCATTCTTTACGATTACAAAGTTTGCCATGTGAACATTGCTCATAACGGCGGTGTACTTTTCCTGCATTTCCTTGTTCAGCGCAGCGATTTTTTCGCTGTCCTTTTCGCCCTCGGGCTTCTGCATTTCAAGCTGAAGATTTGTTCTTGTCAGATTGAATGTGCCGATAAGCTCCTGCAACTCGCTGTCCTCGTCGTTTTCCTTTTTGGCGATGTCGTATGCCTTGTATTCCTCGCTTGCCTGAATTGCCTTTCCAAGCTCTCTTGCTGCCTTGATTGCGTCCATTGTTTTATTCCTTTCTATTATATAAGTTTTCCGATAAGCGCCCAGTTAAGCGCTTCGGTTATCTCAACGTCAACGAATTTACCTATCATATCCTCGGTGCCGTTAAAATCCACAATAATGTTCTGACGGCTTTTGCCTGTGTAATAGCCGTCACGGGAACGTCCCCTGCCCTCGCAGAGTATTCTCATTTTCCGTCCCACATACTTTTTGTATGCGTTTTCGCCGCATTCGCCCTGAACTTCCAGCAGCTCTCTGAACCACTTTCCCTTTTCCTCGTCGGAAACGGGGTCGTCCATTTCAGCCGCCTTTGTCCCCTCTCGTCTGCTGTAAATAAAGGTGTAAGCGGAATCATAGCCCACCTCTTTCATAAGGCTGAGAGTTTCGCTGAAATCCTCGTAGATTTCTCCGGGAAAGCCCACGATAATGTCCGTTGTCAGCATTAAATCGGGTATTCTTGCTTTTGCATAATTCACAAGTTCAAGGTATTTTTCTCTGTTGTAGCAGCGATTCATAAGCTTTAAAATCCTGTCCGAGCCGCTCTGAACAGGCAGGTGCAGATGCCATGAAATATGCTTTGAATCTGCTATGGTATCAATAAGCTCATGGGTGCAGTCCTTGGGGTGAGAGGTCATAAAGCTGATTTTGTACTCTCCCTCAAAGCAGTCCAGCCGCCTTAAAAGCTCCGCAAAATCAACGTCCGTTCCCTTGCCGTAGGAATTTACATTCTGCCCCAGTAAAAGTATATCCTTATATCCCTGTTCTATCAGTCCCTTTACCTCGGAAATAACCTCCTCGGCGGCTCTCGAACGCTCTCTGCCTCTGACATAAGGCACAATGCAGTAGGTGCAGAAATTGTTGCAGCCGTACATAATGGGCACGCTGGCCTTGAATTTGCTGTCACGCCTTACAGGAAGCCCCTCGGCAATTACTCCTGCGCTGTCGGGAATTTCCACAACTCTCTTTTCTGTGGAAAGCACGCTGTAAAGTATTTCGGGGAATTTATGCAGGACGTGAGTGCCGAAAATTATATCCACAAAGGGAAAGGTTTTCTTCATTCGATGTGCAATATGCTCCTGCTGTACCATGCAGCCGCATACTGCGATTATCATATCGGGATTGCGCTTTTTGTAGTGCTTAAGAGCGCCAATATTGCCGAAAACCCTGTCCTCCGCATTTTCACGGACAGCGCAGGTATTGAACAATACAAGGTCTGCGTTTTCGGCGTCGTCCGTAAAGCCGTAGCCCATTTCGGCTAACATTCCCTTTATTTTTTCACCGTCTGACACATTCTGCTGACAGCCG
>JBJERI010000105.1:0-2850 GCA_051882195.1 Ruminiclostridium sp.
CAGGCCACAAAGGGCATCCCCATGCGGAAAACCGACTCCGCTATTTCAAGGAAGCAATGGCGGAATCGGGCAAAGCGGTTGACGAGAGCCTGATTTTCTACGGCGACTTCTGGTACGATTCGGGGGATTCCGTTGTTGCGTCCCTTTTGAGCAGAAACAAGCTGCCCGACGCCGTTGCCTGCGCAAGCGACACAATGGCGCTGAGCGTTATAAGAGCCTTTGAAAAACGTGGAATCAATGTTCCCGAGGATATTGCGGTTGTGGGCTTTGACTGCAGCGGCGACGGAATTGACAAGCGCTATGCCGTGACAAGCATTATCAAGTCAAACGACGCAACAGGCAGAAACGCTGTTATAAAGCTTGTTTCCTTAATGAACGGCACGCCTTATCACCCCGTCAAGGCCGATGTGAATATGTTTGTAACCGACTCCTGCGGCTGTCCCAAACGGGAAGCGCCTACGGAGCTGGGAAGCTATCAGGTTTACAACTGCCCCTATGATAACCCCTACGGATTTTACTCGGGCTATAACTTTATGGTTGAAACAACAATAGGCACTAAATCCCTTGAAGAGTGTCTATGGACAATCGACTGGTTTACATATTTTATAGAGGGCTTCAGCGGCTTTTACCTCAGCCTCTGCGACAACTGGGACAGCCCCGAATGTGACGCAGAGGGAACATATATTGTTGACGGCTACACCGACAAAATGACCCTTGCGCTTATAAAGCTGCCCGACTGGCACAGCGTTGACCTTAAGCGGAAATTCAGCTTAAGCGATATGCTGCCCATTCTGTACAGCAAGCGTGAAAATCCTTCGATTTTCCTGTTCTCTCCCCTGCATTTTCTTGACAGGTGCTTTGGCTACACCTGCATTATGCTTGATTCTCCCACCAGACTTCTCACCCTTAAATCAAGCCAATGGACAAGGAATGTGAACAACTCACTTGAATCCCTAAGACGTCAGATTAACCTGAGATATATGTACAAGAAAATGGAGGAAAGCGCCGTTACAGACCTGCACACGGGACTGTTCAACCGTAACGGCTTCAACATTTTCGCTCCGCAGATGCTTAAAATTGCGGCTGCCGGAAATATGCAGGTTATTGCGATTTTGGGCGACCTTAACTGCCTTAAGTACATCAACGACACCTACGGACACAACGCAGGTGACGAGGCAATAAAAAAGGCGGCTGACGCATTTATTCAGAGCGCCCCCTATAGCGACGACCATTGCAGGAATTTCCGCATTGGCGGCGACGAGTTTGTTCAGCTGATAATAGGCGAATTTACCGCCGAAACCGTTGACGAGCAGCTTGCAAAAATCAGGACCTTCCTTGAGGATTTCAATATGCAAAGCAACCTCCCCTACCCCATTCAGCTAAGTCTTGGCGTTGTTTTTGAAAAGGCGGGAGCTAATCTTACGGTTGACAGCATTATTTCCTCCGCAGACCGTGAAATGTTTATTGATAAGCAGCGTGTAAAGGCGCAGACAGGCTTCAGACACGACAGAACATAAAATTTCCCCGATATTATTATCGGGGATTTTTTCGGGAAAATTTGACATTTATTTCGTTTTATGCTATGCTGAATACGCTGGGAAAATTTTTGTCAGAATAAAAATTCATAAAGGTGATTAAAAATGAAAAAGCTTGTAAAAACCGTCCTGTCTTTGTTTGCAGCCGCAGTTATGGCTTCCTCGGCAGTTGTTTCGGCTTATGCAGACAATAACGCCGCCAAAAAGACCAACGTGGTACATACCATTTACGCCGAAGGAGCTTATTATAACTGGGAGGGAGTTTCGAGCGCCGCTCAGTTTGTGGGAAGCAACGGTGAATTCTGCTTTGCTTACGACGATGGGGACTATGTAACAGTTGTAAGAACAAAAGACGGTGCCACTCTGAAAAAGAGAATAAAGCTGAAGAAAAAGCACCCCATTTTCGGCACAGTGACCTGCGATTCAGATGGAAACTATTACCTTGTGACAGGCGAAACCAACAAAACTGATGATAAAAATAAGGAAACTGTTTTTATCTCCAAATATGATAAAAACGGCAAGCATATCAAAACCGTCGGCGATAACGGAAGTTCAAGTCTTGGATACTGGTATGGTGATTCTTATAATACCAAAATACCGTTTGACGGCGGAAGCTGTCGGGCGGCAATAAGCGGCACTACCCTTGCGGTAAATTACGCAAGGGAAATGTACAGCGGTCATCAGTCAAATTCCGTTTTTGCCGTTGACATTGAAACAATGGAAAAGGTAAGCCTTGGCATTTATTACAACTCCCATTCCTTTGCACAGGGAATCGTTCCTTTTGGCAGCGACTTTGTACTTGCAAGCGAGGGCGACGCTTACCCCCGTGCTTTTACTATTACAAAAACAAAGGGAAACGATAACGTTTCATACAATATCTTCCATTTCTGGATTGAGCAAGGCGCAACAAACGATATGTATGTTGTCAACGACAACTTTGCCCATTTCGGCGGCATTGCCAACATCAACAACGAAAAGGTTGTGCTTGCAGGCACTTCCGCAAAATCCCTTAATTCCAATGCAGAAACCGAAACCGAACAGCTTTTCGTTCAGATTTTTGACCCTAACAAGGACCTTACAAATTCAGACTCCTATTCAACAAGCGGCAAGCGCTCGGGTCTTTCGGGCTTTTACGGCGACCTGAAGGTTGAGGATTACGGAGTAAAATGGCTGACAAAATACAGCGATAAAATCAGAATAAGCAATCCGCAAGTGGTTGCAGCAGACGATAAAATCGTTGTGCTTTTTGAAAAAAAGGTGGATTATGAGTATAAGGGCGTATATTATATCGTACTTGACTCAGACGGAAAGGTAA
>JBJERI010000106.1:0-13330 GCA_051882195.1 Ruminiclostridium sp.
AAGGTTGCAGATGTAGAGGGCGGTTCAGGCTCCAACGGTGCAAACATCTGCCAGTGGGATTATCACGGCGGAGCAAATCAGCAGTGGATAATAGAACCTGTTGACGGCGGCTACTACAAGATTATCAATGCAAAAACAGGCAAGTCAATCGACGTTGAAGCACGTTCCACAGCAGACAATGCAAATGTTCTCCAGTGGGATTATCAGGGCGGCTGGAATCAGCAGTGGAGCATTATTCCCGTTTAATTGCACAAATACCTTTAATTACTATGGCGTATGCTGTGAATGCATACGCCATAATTTTATTCAAACCACTCTTTAAGCTCCATATTAAGCTCCAGATTTTCGCAGTCATAACCGACAATTTTAATTCTGTTATTACCCTCTCTCATCAGCGCCGTGTACTGCATTGTATCACCAATTACTGAATCGGGAGTAATTTCGGCAATATTTTCAAGATTGCCCTCGCTGTCAATAAACACAAGCTTTGCTTTACCTGATGAAATCTTGAACGTAAATTCAACGTCAACATTGCGGTAATCCTCGTAAAGAACCGACCAGATTGTTTCCCGTCCGTCGAATTTCTGAGCCGTGAATGTGATTGTATTGTCAACTGTATTCATAACAGCCATTGATTTTGCATATCGGTCTGCGCTGCCTATAATTAAGTCAGTATCATCATATTGTTCCTTTGCAAATTCATTGCTGCAGCCTGTCATAAGTACGCTTATTAACAATACCGCTGAAATTATCAATTTCTTCATTTTTCTACCTCTCAATAATTTATTTGCATTTATTATAGTAAAATAAGACTGAAAAGTCAATACAAAAATCACTTCCGAAATAAATCGGAAGTGACTTGCAGTATTAAGTTGCAATTCCCGCAAACTGATTCTGATAAAGCTGATAATAGCAGCCTTTCTGCTCCATGAGCTCCTCGTGGCTGCCTGCTTCAACGACCTTTCCGCTGCTGATAACAACTATCTTGTCGGCGTCACGGATCGTTGAAAGCCTGTGGGCGATTATAAGGCTTGTTCTGCCCTTCATAAGCGCAAGCATTGCCTCTTGGATATGCATTTCAGTTCTTGTATCAATGCTTGAAGTAGCTTCGTCAAGAATGAGTATTTTCGGGTCGGAAAGAACGGCTCTTGAAATTGAAATAAGCTGCCGCTGTCCCTGACTTAAATTGCTGCCGCTTTCGGTAAGCATTATGTCGTAGCCGTCCTGCAATACCTCCGCAAAATCGCTTACTCTTGCGGTTTTTGCAGCCGACTTTATTTCCTCGTCCGATGCGTCAAGCTTGCCGTAACGGATATTTTGTGCGATTGTGTCAGAGAAAATCACCGTATCCTGCAAAACAATGCCGATTGAGCGGCGAAGCTGTTCTTTCGGAATTTCTCTTATGTCACGTCCGTCAAGGGTGATTGTTCCTCCGTCAATCTCGTAAAAACGGGTAAGCAGATTGACAATGGTGGTTTTTCCCGAGCCTGTTGCGCCCACGATTGCAATTTTCTGTCCGCTTTTTACCCAGAAATCAAAGCCTTTGAGGACGGGCTGACCCTCAACATAAGAGAAATCAACGTTTTTGAAGTTAATATCTCCCTTAACGATTTCGATATCAATATCTGTCTTTCCCTCGTCAATTTCACTGGGATTATCCATTATTTCGAACACACGCTCTGCGCCTGCAAGAGCGGTCTGAATTGCGGCATACTGCTGCGCAAGCTCGTTTATCGGTCTTGTAAACTGCTTTGAATAGGAAATAAATGCCTGAATGGTGCCTACTGTAAGCAGCCCTGCAGGAGCAATGGGGTTAAAGCCGCTCCACACAAGCAGTCCGCCGAATGAGGCAATAAGCAGAAAGCCGATATTGCCGATAAAGTTCATGCAGGGACCCATTATGCCGCCGCAAATCTGAGCTTTGATAGCTGTTTTTCTAAGGCTTTCGGAGATTTCGTTGAACTCCTCTTTAGCCTTCTCTTCCCTGCCGAATGCAACTACAGTTTTATAGCCTGTTACCATTTCCTCAATGTGTCCGTTAAGACTGCCGAGAAGGCTCTGCTGCATTGGGAAAAACTTTCTCATAAACTTTGAAAGATATTTTGTAACAAACAGCGTAAGCCCTACGGAAATAAGGCTTATTAGCGTAAGCAAGGGCGAATAGTAAACCATTATGCAAAGACAGCCAACCAGCATTATTACGCCCGAAAACAGGGACGCAATGGACTGGGAAACGGTGTTTGAAATGTTCTCAACATCGTTGGTCATACGGCTCATAATGTCGCCGTGCTGATGGGTGTCAATGTATTTAAGGGGCAAATAGGAAATTTTTGCGAACAAATCGTCACGCATTATGCGGACGGTGGACTGTGAAAGCTTTGCCGCAAAAATGCCTTGCAGATAAGTCAGCGCCGACTGGAGAAGATAAGTTCCCGCAAGGAAAATCAGTATTTTCACAAGGCTGTCAAAATCAACGTTAAGCCTGTTTTCGTCAAGAGTAAAGGTATCTATTGCAGACGCCTGCAAAACAGGCGCAAGCAGCGAAAGCATGGTTATGACAATCATTACTCCGATAAGGGAAAACAGCAGGTACTTGTTTTTGCCGATATATTTCAGCAGTCTCTTCAGAGTGCCTTTTGCGTTTTTTGCCTTTTCTCCGGGCATTCCCATACGCTCGTGGGGCGGCGGACCGCCTCTGCCCATGGGGCCTAATCTTATGGTGGGATTCTGTTTTTTCTGTTCCATTATTCAGTCCCTCCGTTTCTCATCTGGGACTGATATATATCCCTGCAAATGTCGCTGGATTTCATAAGCTCATTGTGCGTGCCGAATGCGACAATTTCTCCTCCGTCAATAACGGCGATTCTGTCTGCACTCATAACGCTGGCAACACGCTGTGCTATCATAATCACTGTTACGTCGTCAAGATTTTCTTTCAGCGCTTTATGTAAGCGGGCTTCCGTGGATAAGTCGAGAGCGGAGGTGCTGTCATCGAAAATCAGTATTTCGGGCTTTTTCAGAATGGCTCTCGCTATTGCAAGGCGCTGCTTCTGACCGCCCGAAAGGGACGCTCCCTTTTCGCTTATCATTGAGTTGTAGCCATCGTTAAAGCCGCTAACAAATTCATCAGCCTGTGCAATTTTCGCCGCTCTGATAACCTCATCGTCGGTTGCTTCGTCGTTGCCCCATCTGATATTTTCAAAGACTGTTCCCGAGAACAGCTCGCTTTTTTGCAGAACAATGCTGATTTTCCTTCTGAGCGTTTTTGTGTCGTAATCCTTTACGTCCACTCCGTCAACATAAACCGTGCCGCCTGTGGTATCGTAAAACCTTGGAATAAGATTTACAAAGGAGGTTTTTCCGCAGCCTGTTGCTCCCAAAATTGCAACCGTTTCTCCGTGCTTTATGTCGAGGTTAATGTTTTTAAGCACAGGCTTTCCCGAATGACCGGGATAATAAAAGCTTACGTTCTCGAATTTAACATTGCCTGTTGAAGAGGTCTCCTTTTCCTCTCCGGTAACTATAACAGGCTGTTCGTCAAGAACCTGTCTTATTCTGTCAGCGGAAGCCTTTGCTCTTGAAACCTGCTGGAATATGTTTCCAAGCATCATAACCGACATAAGAATCTGCGTAATGTAGGTTATTGCCGCCATTACCTCGCCGACCTGCATTGCCCTTGCTTCTACCTGCAAGCCGCCTATATAGATGATAGCAAGAACGGAAACGTTCATTATAATCATCAAAACAGGGCTTAGCACGGCAAGCAGCTTCTGAACACGCAGATTTGTGGTCATAAGCTCCTCGTTTGCCTTGCCGAAACGCTTTATTTCGTACTTTTCCCTTGTATAAGCCTTGACTACTCTTGCGCCCGTAACATTTTCCTGCACCACCGAGTTAACCTTATCCAGCTTTGACTGTACAATGCCGAAAAGCGGAGAGGCTTTTTTCAGTATAAGGGCAAGAAAAACAAGCTGTATAGGCAGCGAAACCATAAGGATAATTCCGAAATTAACGTTTAAGGACAGCACCATAACTATGCCGCCGATAAACTGCATGGAGCTTCTTACAAGCATTCTCAGCGCCATTGACACAAAGTCCTGACAGGCGGTAACGTCGTTTGTGAGCCTTGTTACAAGAGAGCCTGTTGTGAATTTATCCGTCTGCTGAAAGGAAAAGCTCATTACCTTTGCAAAAACGTCCTTTCTCAGGTCGTTACCGAAATTCTGAGCAGCAGTAACGCCGAATACGCCCGAAAGAATACCTCCTGCGCATCCTAAAAGAACGCATATCAGCATTAAAATTCCCGTACGGATAATCAATTCCATATCATTGCTTAATACGCCCTTGTCAACGATCTCGGACATGAATCTGGGCTGAACCAGATCCATGGAAACCTCGAGAATCATAAACAAAGGCGATAATAAGGCTATGAACCAATATGGCTTTAAATATTTTTTAAGCTTCGTAGATTGTGTATGGAGTGCCACGGCGTTCCATGTTCTCCTTCATTCTCTTCATTACTTTTAAAAGATATTCCTGTTCCTCGGCAGTAACTCCCTCAAGGAAAAGCTTGTCGATTGAGGCAACGCTCTTTCTCATTTTGTTATCGATTTCACGTCCACGCTCGGTTAAGAATACTCTTGTTGCTCTTGCGTCCTCCTTGTCCGTTTCACGTCTTACAAGACCGTCTGCTTCCATATTACGAAGGGTTGTGGAAACTGTGGGCGCCTTAAGGTGTGAAATTTTCACAAGGTCGAGCTGCGTTACGCCGTCCTTGATTGCAAGGGGGCGAAGAAGATGTCTGTATGATGTTTTCATACCGTTTTTCATCATCTCAACACGCATAAAGCTGTCAAACAGCTTGGACAGCTCGGTTACGAGGGTCATTGGGTTTTCCTTCATTGTTTCTTTTGACATAATAACATTTCTCCTTTAAATAACAATAACTTTTTATAGTTACCGTTTATTATTATAAACAATTTTTCCAAAAAAATCAAGACTTTTCACAACTTTTTCAACGTATAAAATGTAATATTCTGCTTTAAATCCCATAAAAACGCTTGCAAAAAAAGCCGCAATATACTATAATATATAAAGACCATAAAAAGGAGATATAAAAATGAATATAGCAGTAGTTGGTTTAGGTCTTATCGGCGGTTCAATCTGCAAGGCGCTGAAGCAGAACACCTTTCATCATATAATGGGAATTGATTCCGACAAGAAAACAATACAAATGGCGCTCGAACAAAACGCAATCGACGAGGAAATCACGGCGGACAGGCTTTGCGAGGCAAGCCTTACAATAATCTGCCTTTACCCCGAGGCAATTGTTAATTTTGTCAAGGAAAATGCGGACAAGTTCAAAAAGGGCACAATTGTAGCGGATACCTGCGGCATAAAGGAATATGTGGTAAGCAACTGCACCCCTGTACTTGAAGAAAGAGGTGTTTATTTCGTAGGCACTCACCCAATGGCAGGACGTGAATTTTCAGGCTTTGAGTATTCCCTCCCCGACCTTTACAAGGGAGCAAGCTACATAATTACTCCCACCGAAAATACGCCCTCTCTTGCGGTGGATTTGCTGTCTACCCTTGCAAGCAGTATGGGCTTCGGCAAGGTGGTTATTTCCACTCCCGAAAAGCATGATAAGGTTATCGCCTACACCTCCCAGCTTGCTCACGTTGTTTCCAACACCTATGTAAAAAGTCCGTCACTCCTTGATTTCAACGGCTTTTCGGCAGGCTCCTTCCAGGACCTTACACGAGTTGCAAAGCTTAACGAGTATATGTGGTCAAGCCTGTTTATGTGCAACAAAAAGGCGCTCCTTGAAGAAATAAACTGCTTTATCGAGCATTTCACCCAGTACAAAATCGCAATGGAAAACGACGATATAGATACCCTCCGTGAATTGCTCAGGGACGGACGTGTGCTTAAGGAAAAAAGCAATGAAATGTACGGAGGAAAGAAATGAGCAAAAGTTCCTCCAAAAAAGCCTTTAACATCGCCTTTTGCGGAATTATCACCGCAATTGCAATAATCTCAATGTTCGCTTCCCTCATTCCCGCAATGACCTACGCTTTGCCCGCAATCGCAGGGCTTATCATCTGGACCGCAAGTATGCAGGTAAACAGAAAATGGGGCTTTTTATGCTACATTGCTGTTTCAATACTTTCATTTGTACTTGTTCCCGAAATTGAAGCGAATATGTATTTAGTGCTGTTTTTCGGCTATTATCCCATTGTCCGTGACTTGCTTGACGTTATCAAGAACAAGCTCCTGCGTTTTCTTGCAAAGCTTGGCATTTTCAATGCGGCGGTTGTAATCGGCTTTAACATTCTTTCCCTTATTCTTCCCTTTGAACAGCTTATCAGCGGTATGGAGGATTTCGGGGAATATGCTGTGCTGGTGCTTTGGCTTGCGGCAAACGTGGCTTTTTTCTTCTACGATTTATGCCTCGATTCGCTCCATTACGCTTACGACAGGTGGCTAAAACCCAAAATCAACCGCCTTGCAAAATAATCGGAGGTGCGCTCATTGACTCAGGAGGAAATGAATGTTCTTGTACCCATAAAGCTTAAGGAAATTGAGCGGGAGTATAATGTAAATGTGCTTTGGGCAGTTGAATCGGGCAGCCGTGCATGGGGCTTTGCTTCTCCCGACAGCGACTTTGACGTCAGGTTTATTTACAAGAGAAAACCAAAGGATTACCTTAAGCTTAACCCTCAGCGAGATGTTATTGAGCTTCCCGTTGACGAAATATGGGATTTAAACGGCTGGGATTTAGACAAAACCCTTACCCTACTGCAAAAATCAAATCCTACGCTGTATGAATGGATGAATTCCCCTGTCAGATATTACTGCACCGACTTCGTAAAACGAATCCGCCCTCTTCTTGATGAATGTTTTTCGGAAGAAAAAATGCTTTATCATTATTTATGCACAGCTAAAAATGACGCAAAAGCTCATCTGCAAGGCGAAACCATCAAGCCTAAGAAATACTTCTATTCATTAAGATCAGTTCTTGCCTGTATGTGGATTATGAATACCCATTCCGCTCCTCCCGTGCCTTTTGACAGTCTGACTGAAGCGGTACTTCCCGCTGAGTTAAAGCCGTCGGTGGATTATCTGCTAAAGCTTAAACTGAACAGCCCCGAAAAAGCGGAGATAAAGCATATTGAGGAAATTGACAGCTTTCTACGCCGCAAAACAGAGGAAATTGAAGCTTATCTCGGTGCATTAAGAAATATTAAAGGCGCTGAATGGGATAATCTCAATGAATTTTTTTGGAATGAGATTAACCTTGATTGAATTTGATAAAAAAGCCTGCACGTTTTGTGCAGGCAATTTTTTACTTCTCTCCTGTTTTTATAAACTCAATCAGCTTTTCCACATCGTCAAAATCGTCATAATCACCTACAATTCCGCTTCTGTGATAAACTACACCTCTTTTTTCGTTTTTCTCAAGGCAGTCAAGCAGCTTTTCAAGCCCGTACCTTTTAATAAACAGAGTGAAACCGTATGGCTTTACTTTACCAAGCAAGCCCTTTTTGCATTCCTCACTGCATTCAAAGCAATGACCCATTCCCTTTTCAATGGCGCATTTTCTGTTTTCACAGAAGCTTGTGCCGGGACATTCGTCCGAAAAACAGCCGCCGCATTTGTCATTTTCAGAGCAAAGACAGCAGGCAAGTCCGCACCTTGCAATACCTAATTCTCTTTTCATATTCCCTCCGTAAAAAGCCGCCATTCTATCAGAATGACGGCAAAATTTATGTATTCTTGTCAACTGTATGGAACTGTTTCAGATTGCCTGTTTTGTTGCTTCTCTGTGCAAGAACTTCCTCAACTTCTTCCCACGAAAGACCTCGTTCAACGCACATAACCATGATGTGATACATAAGGTCGGCAATTTCGTTTTTCAGCTCGTCATTGTCCTTGTTCTTTGCGGCAATAACCATTTCGGTACATTCCTCGCCGCACTTTTTCAGTATCTTGTCAATGCCCTTTTCAAACAGATAGCAGGTATAAGAGCCCTCCTCGTGAGTATCCTTTCTGCTTACAACTGTATCGTACAGATTTTTTAACTCGTTTTCCATGTGGTTTCTCCTTAATATATTTTTGTGAAAAAGCAGCTGTGATTGCCTGTGTGACAAGCCGCTCCCGTCTGTTCAACCTTTACAAGCAATGTATCGTCGTCGCAGTCGTCGTAAATTTCAACGACTTTCTGAAGATGACCCGAGGTTGCGCCCTTGTTCCAAAGCTCCTGCCTTGAACGGCTCCAAAACCATGTATACCCCGTTTCAAAAGTTTTTGCAAGGCTTTCTCTGTTCATATAGGCAAGCATAAGCACCTCGCCTGTTGACGCTTCCTGAACAATGGCAGGAATTAAGTCCGCCTTTTTGAAATACTTTTCAAGCTCCATTTTATACCTCGACAAATGTTCTTACAGGAATGTTTCTCTCTGCAAGATGTTTTTTTACTTCTCCCACAGTAAGGGTCTTGAAGTGGAACAATGACGCCGCAAGAGCCGCAGAGGAATTTGTTTTTTCAAGCACTTCCGAAAAATCCTCTAACTTTCCGCAGCCACCGCTTGCAATAACAGGAATGTTCACACGCTCACAGACAAAGTTCAGCATATCAATATCAAAACCCGCCTTTGTGCCGTCGGTGTCGATTGAGTTAAGACAGATTTCCCCTGCGCCGCGCTTTTCCACCTCCTGCACCCATTTGCCGAGATCCATGTTCATATCCACACGTCCGCCGTTTATGTAAACGGTGTAGCCGCCTTTGCCGTCACGCTTTGCGTCAATTCCCACAACAACGCACTGATTGCCGAAAATTTTTGCTGCATCGTTTATAAGCTGAGGATTCTTTACCGCCTGTGAGTTTATAGAAACCTTGTCTGCGCCTGCTCTTAAGGTGCTGCGGAAATCGTCGATAGTGGAAATTCCGCCGCCGACGCAAAGGGGTACAAACACCTGCTTTGCCGTTTCTCTCACAACGTCCAGCATAAGACCTCTGCCCTCTGCGGAAGCGGTAATATCATAGAAAACCAGCTCGTCAGCGCCCTGCTTGTTGTACTCCTTAGCACATTCAACGGGATCTCCCACGTCCTTTATTCCCTCAAAATTCACGCCTTTTACGACCTTGCCGTTTCTTACATCAAGGCAAGGGATAATTCTTTTTGCCAGCATAATAACTCCTTTTCTACCTGCTCACCCTGATTGCCTGCGATAAATCCAGACTTCCGCTGTAAATTGACTTGCCGCAGATTGCACCGTAAATTCCGTTCTTTTTTAATGTCTTTATGTTGTTTATTGTTTTTATTCCGCCGCTTGCAATAACCTTGCCGCCCATTGAGGCAAGCTTGTCCTGAAGCGCCTTTGTCTTGTAGTGATTGGGGCGGCTTAAGGTGCCGTCCTTGTCAATGTCCGTGAAAATGAAATATTTAACTCCTGCGCTGCACATCTCAACCGCTAAATCTATATAGTAGATGTTGCTCGTTTCAATCCAGCCATCGGTTGCCACATAGCCTTTCTTTGCGTCAATGCCAACCGCTATTCTGTCGCCGTATTCCCTAACAGCGTCCTTTACAAGCTGAGGATTTTTCACAGCGGCAGAGCCGATTATTACCCGTGAAATGCCATTTGAAAGGTACATTTCAACGGTATTAAGAGAGCGTATTCCGCCTCCAACCTCAACCTTAAGCTTTGTGTTTTTTGCAACGTCAATATATACTTCCTTGTTCTGCTGAGTAGCGTCCTTTGCGCCGTCAAGATCAACCATGTGAATCCACTCTGCTCCCGCTTTTTCAAAGGCCTTTGCGGTGTCCATATAGCTGTCTGCAACCTTCTGTACCGTGCTGTAATCGCCCTTGAACAAGCGGACGCAGTTTCCGTCCTTTATGTCTATTGCAGGTAAAATTACCATTTTGTTTTCCTTCCGATTTAGCTTGATTTTGGTAAATAATTGTGATATATTAAATACAGCAGCAGGAAGCGCGGCTATCCCCCGAAAGGGGGTGTGTTAAATGACAGATTTAAGAGTATACATAATGCTTTTAAGCTTATTTGTCATAATAATGACACATTCGCATAAAAAGAAGTAGCCGCCCCTAACAAGCAAAAGGAACGGCGCTTAGCAAATATTAAATGTGGGTAGCCGACCTATTGCGAGTAGGTGGCTTCCTGTTGCTTTTATTCTATCACAAGTTTATTAAATTGTCAAGTATGGTTTAAGCAGCTCTTATTTTATAAGCTCAGCAAAATTCCTCAGAATTTTCAGTCCCACATCTCCGCTTTTCTCGGGGTGGAACTGACAGCCAAAAACGTTGCCCTTGAAACAAAGCGCAGGTACCTTTCCGCCGTAATCACAGTAAGCGCCTACATTTTCCCTTGGAGTTACCGCCGCAAAGGAATGAACAAAGTAAACATATTCGCCTTCCACGCCCTTTAAAAGAGGACATTCCACATTAGTTTCAAGCTTGTTCCAGCCTATCTGCGGAATTGCAAGATTTCCCTCGGGCTCCATAAGCTCCACCGTGCCGTCAATAAGTCCAAGACCTGCCGTTTCGCCGTATTCAAAGCTTTTGTCAAAAAGCATCTGCATACCAAGGCAAATCCCGAGGAAAGGCTTTTTCCTCGCTTCTTCCTTTACAACCTCGGTAAGTCCGCCTTCGTCAAGCATTCTCATTGCGTCGGGAAAAGCCCCTACTCCGGGAAGAATAAGTGCGTCTGCGGAGCGAATGTCGCTTATTTCCTTTGAGATTTTGTTTTCAAGTCCAAGATAGTTCAGCGCATTCTGAACGCTGAACAGATTTCCTGCGCCGTAGTCGATAATTACAATCATTTTTAAAGTGTTCCTTTTGTTGAAATAGCCGCACCCGTTTCGTTTTTCTTTATAGCCTGCTTTAAAGCGTAAGCAAGAGCCTTAAACATTGCCTCGATTTTGTGGTGGTCGTTTGTACCGTATTCCGCCTTTATGTGCAGGGTTATTCCTGCATTAAAGGCGAAAGCACGCATAAACTCCTCAACAAGGCAGTTTTCAAAATCCCCTGTACGCTCATTTTTAAATTCAGCGCTGAACACAAGGAAAGGTCTTGCGCTTATATCAAGACAGCACCAGCCAAGAGCCTCGTCCATTGGAATTGTGGCTGTGCCGTAGCGCATTATCCCTGACTTATCCCCAAGAGCTTCCTTAAACGCCATACCAAGCACAATGCCAATATCCTCAACACTGTGATGTCCGTCAACCTGTAAATCTCCCTTGCAATCAACGTCAAGGCTGAAGCCGCCGTGAACGGCAAGAGCCGTCAGCATGTGGTCGAAAAATCCGATGCCCGAGTTAATGTTCACATCGCCAGCCTTGTCAAGGTCAAGCTTTACCGTAATCTGAGTTTCCTTTGTATTCCGTGAAATTTCAGCTGTTCTCATAAACTCCTCACTTTCCGAATTTTTCAAGGGCCTGCACTACCGCCCTGTTTTCCTCGTCGGTACCGCAGGTTATTCTTATATAATCTCCCATAAACCTTATGGCGATAGAGTTTTCAAGCAAATAGCCGTAAACCTCCTTTGCCTTTGCGGTTTTGATGAAAAGGAAATTTGTAACCGGCTTGTAAATCTCATCAACCCAAGGGAGATTCAGCGCCGTAACTGCCGCATACAGCTCCTTGATCGACTTTTTTATAGCCTCGATTCTGCCAAGAACAGTCGCCTTGTCCTTAAGTGCGTAGGCCCCAAGTGCCTGAGTGAGAGAGTTTACATTATAAGGAGATTTTGCCGCCCGCATTGCTCTTGTTATTTCGGGAGAGCCTATTGCAAATCCAAGGCGCAGACCTGCCATTGACAAAGCCTTTGAGCAGGTTTTAAGGATAATTACATTGTCGTACTTCTCAATGTCCCCAAGCAAGGAATTTTCCTGTCCCCAGAAATCCATATAAGCCTCGTCAAGGACAACAAGAGATTTTACGCTTGTGATAAGCTTGACAACGTCAGCCTTTTCAAGTCCCACGGAGGTAGGGTTGCAGGGATTTGAGAACATTATGCACTTTACGTTTTTTGCGTTGGCATATTCGATTGCGGAGTCAACGTCAATTGTCAAGTCCCCGTTTTTCTTCATTACCTCAACGTCAAGCTCATAGAGGTAGGGATAAAAGCTGTACATTGAAAAGTCGGGAGTAAAGCAAAGCACCTTGTCCCCTTTTTCAAGAAAGCAGGCGGTGATTATGCTGATAAGCTCGTCCGAGCCGTTGCCTGCCGTAATAAGGTCGGGGTTAAGTCCATAAATATCCGCATAAGCCTTGATAACCTCTGTTGCATAAGGGTCGGGATAGCGGTTCAAATCAAGTCCTGTAACTGCCGCCTTTATGTCCTCGTCGGACAGCTTAAGAAAGCTTTCGTTTGCGTCAAGGCGGATTTTATAATCCCCCGTAATAGGGTCGTAAGGCGTAAGGCTGCGGAGCTTTTCTGTTAATTTGTACATTGTGTTGTCCTTCCGCTTAATCTTCTACTCTCACCTTGATTGAGTTTGCGTGCGCGGTAAGCTTTTCACGCTCTGCAACAAGGATAATATCGTCTGCGGCATTTTTAAGCGCCTGCTTGGTGTAGTAAATATAGCTGGATTTTTTGATGAATGAATCAACGGACAGAGGCGAGAAGAAACGAGCCGTTCCGCTGGTAGGAAGAACGTGGTTTGGTCCTGCAAAGTAATCGCCTAATGGCTCAGGAGAATACTGTCCGAGGAACAACGAGCCTACATTGTCCAGTCTGCCTATGTATTCAAGGGGATTTTCCGCAACAACCTCAAGGTGCTCGGGAGCAAGTGCGTTTGCAATATCGCAGGCCTGATACATATTATCGGCAATGATAATTGCGCCGTAATTTTCAAGAGAATAGCGGATAATTTCCTCACGGGAAAGAGTCTTTACCTGTCTTTCAAGCTCAGCCTCCGTTTCCTTTGCAACACGCTCGCTTGTGGTAATGAGAATTGCGCTTGCAAGCTTGTCGTGTTCAGCCTGTGACATAAGGTCTGCGGCAAGATATTTCGGATTTGCCGTATCGTCTGCAACAACAAGAATTTCGCTTGGTCCTGCAATCATATCAATATCAACAACGCCGTAAAGCAGCTTCTTTGCGGTTGCAACAAAAATATTACCCGGACCTACTATCTTTGAAACCTTTGGAATTTCCTCTGTGCCGTAAGCAAGAGCCGCAACAGCCTGAGCGCCGCCGCACATAAATACCTTGTCAACGCCGCAGAGGGCAGCCGCAACAAGAATATCCTTATTGGGCGTACCGTCCTTAAGCGGAGGAGTTACCATAATTATTTCCTT
>JBJERI010000107.1:0-13243 GCA_051882195.1 Ruminiclostridium sp.
AAAGGTCAGAGAGGTGTCCTTTGTCTTGCCGCCGTCAAGGAGCTTCTGCAAACGTGTTTCAAGTCGCTTTTTCTCACGTTCAAGGTCTTTTATGGAGCTGCGGTTATTCGTCCTTGAACGGTAATCGCCGCTTAACTCGTCAATACCGCTTTGCATAGCGTCTATTTCACGCTGAATAAAGTTCTTGCGGTACTCCATAGACATAGGAATTTTCTCAAACTGCTCGTAGGACATAATTACTGCGTCATAATCGCCCGTACAGCAGCGCCCGATGAATTTCTGTCTATGGTCTTTATCAAAGTCCTTTTCGGTTGCGGTAAGTATCTTTGCCTGCGGATAAAGGCGCAGCCACTCGTTTGCCATTTGCCCCACAAGGTGCTTCGGAACAACGACGCAGGCTTTATTTATAAGTCCGAGCCGCTTCTTTTCCATTGTTGCCGCCACCATTTCAAAGGATTTACCAGCGCCTACACAGTGAGCCAACAGCGTATTGCCGCCGAATTTAGCTCTCATTACTGCGTCAAGCTGATGAGGTTTAAGCTGAATGGACGGGGACATTCCGGGGAAAGTTTGGTGTGAGCCGTCAAATTTTCTGCCGACAATACAGTTAAACAGGTTGTTGTAACGTTCAACGTATTTCTCTCGGCGTTCGGGTTTCTCCCAGAGCCAGCGCCGGAACGCTTCTTTCATTTTGAGAGCCTTATCCTGTGCTAAATCGGTTTCTTTCTTATTGATTTCGTAATGCTCTCTGCCGTCTGCGTCCGTAATCTTATCTTTAACAACAATATCACGGTTGTTCAGCAGATTTTCAAAAATCAGCTTTGCGGGCATTCGGCTTGTACCGTAAATCTGAATTGCGGACGCACTTGTATCCCAATTCTTGTTTTCAATCTTGTATTCGCCTGTGATTGTACGGCGTAAAGGCTCTATAAACCTTGCCTTTGCGTATTCTTCAAGGAATTTCTGATAATCCTCAACATCTACCCAAGAAACGCCGATACGGGCAGATATATCTCCAGCTTCCAACTTCGGCGGCAATACGCTTGTGAGAGCCTCCACGTTGCGCTGAAAAATGGTATTGTCCTTTGCATAGAGTTCCGCTACACGCAGCTTCTCACGGACATTTCCCGAAAGGTATTCGGAAGTTTCCTCCCAACCCTCAAGGGGATTGTTTTCATCATATTTCAGCGGATTAAGGTATATCAGATTGTCCGCTTTCAGGACATCAATAACCGCTTGCGGCTCCTGTCCGCAGAGTTTCGCCATATACGGAATATCCATTTTACCCATAGTATCAATAGAAACCTGCATAGCCTCCTGCGGAGTATCAACGTGGGTTATCTCGGCGGTGAACTTTACAGTTCGCTTTGTGAAGAAATCGGACTTTTCAACGGTCTTGTTTTCCTCGTCGATAACCTCCAATGCACAAAGGGAATTGTAATCATCATCACGGCTGAAAACCTGTGCATTACTGCTGTCGTTTATATAGCCGTTCTTCTTTACAAAGCTGTCATACTGTGCGTTCAATCTGTCCTGCAATACTTTCAGCTCCTCGTCGGAACAGTTATTTCCTTGTGCGGCAAGCATTTCACGGAATGTATTACGCAGCTCGTTCAGAGCCTTTATACGCTCCGCTTTCTTTCCTGTTTCCGTAACCTCCGTCATAATATTGTTTTCACGGAAATACATCTTTCCGTCAACTTCGGCAAAGGTAAAGTTGCGGACATCTTCCACAGCGGGAATAATACCGACTTGCTTTTCTGCCTCCTGCGTCCTTTTCTGTATAGCATTAGTCAGCTTCAGAGTGCCGACAGCCTTTTCAAGCTGTTCAGAAAGGACAGCTCCCTCAATGGGAACACAGGCGGTTTCGGTTGCATTGCCATACAGAGAAAACTCCACGCCCTGTTTCATAGTACCGAGTATCATTTCGGGGTGGTCAAGGAAATAGCTGTTTACGGGAATACCCTCGTTGTTCTTGCCGACATAGCACCAATCGGGCATTTCTACCGCCATTTTCTCACGCTTTTGTAAGAAAATAATATCGGCAGTAACCTCTGTTCCTGCGTTTGCCTTAAAAGCATTGTTTGGCAGACGGATAGCGCCGATAAGGTCAGCTCGCTTCGCAAGGTACTCACGCACCTTTGGATTTTGCTTATCAAGCGTTCCCTTTGTTGTGACGAAAGCTACAATGCCGTTCGGAGCTACCTTGTCCAGCGTTTTTGCAAAGAAATAGTCGTGAATGTAAAAATTCTCCTTGTTATAACGCTTGTCAAATACGCTGTAACTGCCAAACGGAACGTTGCCGATAGCTGCGTCAAAGTAGTTGTCGGAGAAAGTAGTTTCCTCATAGCCCTTAATCTGAATATCAGCCGTCTGATATAATTGCTTTGCGATACGACCTGTTATGCTATCAATCTCAACACCGTGCAGACGGCTTTCCTTACGCATTTCTTCGGGCATAACGCCGAAAAAGTTACCAACACCCATAGCAGGCTCAAGGATATTGCCGCCGCTGAAGCCAAGCGTTTCAAGACCTTTGTAAATCGCATTTATAACCGTCGGAGAGGTATAATGTGCGTTCAGTACCGTACCTTTGGCGGCGGTGTATTCGTCCTCCGTCAGCGTTTCCACAAGCTCCTTGTGTTCAGCAGCCCAAGAGCTGTTGTTCTCGTCAAATGCCTGTGAAAGACCGCCCCAACCCACATAACGGGAGAGCGTTTCCTGTTCTTCGGGAGTTGCAAGCCTGTCCTCCGCTTCAAGGGTTTTCAGCAGCTTTATAGCTGCCATATTAGCAGCGAATTTTGCCTTTTGACCGCCCTCGCCCAAATGCTCATCGGTAATGGTAAAATCGTGTTTTTCGACAGGTACTTCAACACGTTCGGGACGGGCGGTGAGGTCGATTACAACATCATTCAGCTTTGGAGCAGCTTCTTCCTGTTCTGCACTTTTTTCGGGAGCAGTCTGTTCTCTTGTTTCCTTTACCGAGCTTTCAAGGGAAAAACCGTGTGCGTACAGTTCATCTTCGGACAGCTTGCGGAAAATAGGATACCAACCTGTGAGCTGCATATCCTGCAACTCAAATTGCTTGCCATTATCTCCGTCAGTTATTTTCGTAACGGTAAACTTGCCGTCATCAAGCTCAATAACATCACCTACTGAAAGAGAGCGTTTTTCAGCTTCCTTACCATTTTCGTGAGTTTCGGGGGCAACTTCTTCAGCTTTCGGCTCGGAGCGTTCTTCAATATCCGCACCGTATTTTGAGAGGACTTGTTTAGCCTGCTCTATCTGCTGCTCGTTATCGCTGTTCTTAATATACCACCTTGCGTCACGGATACGGTTTTCAATATCCTTGTCGGTAATATATTTCTTTTGCGCCAAAAGCCTTGTGATACGGTCTGCGACCTCGCTCCATTTCATAGAAACGACGGCTTCAGAGCCGCCAAAGCCGCCTTTCCTCAAAACAAGTCCCTTTGCGTCGTGCCAAGTATCATAACCGCTTCTACCGGACCCTCCGATACCGTACTCGTCTTTCAGAAAATCTGCCTTTTCCTTTGAGGAATGAGGCTTGCTGAAATAATCCTCAATACGGAACTTACCGCCCTGCACACCGCTTCCCTCTAAAAGCAGCAGGTCTTTTTCTTCCTCTGAAATAAAAAAGACGGGTGCAAACTCAAAGTCCTTTTCTGCTCTGAACTCACGCCGTTCAAGCTGTAAGTCTTTCAGGCTTTCCAGAATTTCGGGCATTTTATGAACATTGAAACGCATTATGCTTTTGTCTGCTTCGTAACGTTTCATAAGGTCGGTTAAGCCGTCGATGAACTCGGAAACAGGCTTTTTGCCTTGCAAGGCTTCGGAAATCTTCTCGGTACTTTCGGGAAAACCGCCCTTAAAGAAATAGTCAGGAATGAAATACTCTACTCCCTCACTAATATCTTGATGAAGATACCACAGATTATCTGCGATTTTCTTACGGGCATAGGCTTCTGCGTCATCAATCACAACCTGTTCCGCATACTTACCCTCAATGAGCAGCTGTTCGATACGCTCTGCCGCCTGTTCCCAAGTAATGGAGGCTTTCGCATAGTTGTTCTGAACTTTGCTGCCCAAGCCGATAGTAATACCGTTTTCATCGTACCAAGCGGTTATTCTGTTGTAAGGTGAGCCTGTTGTCTGACCGAAATCTATTCCTCTTGCGTTCGTGCTGAACTCTTTACGCAGAAAATCCGCATTGCTGTCAATACCTTTGTTCTTCTGATACTGCGATATTATCCTTTCAAGGCTGTGCGGCTCGTTTGAGCCACAGCGGAGAACGCAGTCTATCATATCCTGTGAAATAAAGGAAGAATTTGAGCTTGTAAAGGGAGTGCTTTTCGGCGCAGCTCCGTATCCCTCCATAGGCTCACCGAACAGATTTAGTTGAACGCCTTCGGTACTATTTTCCATATCCAGCTTAAAAGGAGAGCCGCCGGAATGATTATCGGGAGTAATTTCTTCCTGCGGCTTTGTTTCTTCTATTTTAGCCTGTTGTTCAGGCTGTTTGTCGTTGGATAACGGGTTAATATACTGCCGTTCTCCGTCTTTCGGCTTGATAAATACGAAAATATCTGTGCTGTTTCTTGATAAATCAAGATATTCCGAAATACGTTCCAATGCTTCGGAAATCTCAACAGTGTCCTCATACAAGTTGTTAGCTTCGTCGTATATCAGCAATCTGCTATTATCGTGTGCAGCATAAAACGAGATACTGTTGACTACTTCATTGTAGTTATCCATACGTTCGTGACCGTTCTCGTCAATGCCGCCGATATACTCATCGGAGTGAACCTCAATTTCCACATAATCGAGCTTTGTAAAATCAATATCAAGACCGTACTTTTCAATTCTGCCCGACAGCTCCACATCTTCCTTTGGCATTAGCTTCTGCACGGTTTCATCGGCTAATGTCACAAGGTCGCTGAATTCAAGGTTGTTTAGTTCTGCGAGCATATCGTCAGTGTATTTGAACTGCTGTTCGTCGGCAATTTTACCGCCGAACATTGTCACAATCTTTCTGTCCGTAAGATTTGCATATACACTTATGCCAATTTCAGTATATTCGTAGGTTGAGTAGGCAAGTGGAATATGGGATAAATCAGAGAAATCGGCGTCCTCCTCAAACTCTCTTTGCGTATATTCATTTATGCGTTTTTTAGCCGTATCCAAGAAATACTTTTCGTCAAGTTGTTCGTGACGGTCGTATTCCTGTCGTGCGGCGGTAATCAGAGCCTCGCCAAGTGTTTCCCAGCTATGCGTAATCTCAAAGCCGCCCTTTGTGCGGAAAGTCATTCCGCTGTCGGTCTTTTCTGTTGAAATTTCAATGTAGCCTATACCGTCGGCAGGGGGAAACTCATAGAATTCGATATGCGTCATATTGCCATAGATTTTCTGTGCCAGCTCCGCACGAATATCCTCACCGTTATGATAACGGGCGGTCAGACTTTCAAATTCTTTTGCGTGAAGCCCAGCGCCTATTGTCCAAGAGCCGGAAAAATCATTGTAGTTAGGAGCATTTTTGCTTTCAAACAGCTTTTCACCCAAATCGTCCATTTCGTCGCTTGCAAGCTGATTGTCCGCTATCAGGGTAAGATTGTCGGTCAGGGTGCGCCTTGCCTTGCGTTCCTCACGGTCAAGCGTAAAGTCGGGAACTCTTGTAAAGCCCACTCTGTCAACATAGTAAGCGGCGATTGTTCCGTTGCTCTTTACTGCAACTATATCACTAACAGAGAGCGAATGACCTCGGAAATCCTGCGGGTGATTAAGATTAAAGCGTTCGTATATATCTTCAAGGGTTTCGCCCTCTTTTAATCTGCCACGATATACTCGGTTGTAGTTTTCACGGTCAATATAAAGACCGTTCTTCTTCAATCGGTCAGCAGGCTCAAAACGGTAGTCACGCAAATTCTCGCCGTCCTTAAGCTGAAATATAGCAAATCTCGGCTCTGTAAGAGCAAAGAGCTTGTCAACAAAACCCTCCTCACGGCTTGAAATATCCTCGCTGTCGGTCATAAATTCCTCGGCAACACCGTCAAAACCCTCTGCACCACGGTCGAGAAGCTCCTGCCTGCAAGTTTCCGTTAAATATTCAAGGGGGTCGTCCTTTTCCATAGCGTTGAAAATATCGTCAAAGGACATATATGTGTAAACAAATTGACCGCCAGCGGTACTGTCGGGATTGTAATAAATCCAAGTAACGTTTTCCATTTCGGCGTTTACATAGAATTTGTCAAGGTCGGCGGGTATTTCGTCCTGCGTTTTATTTTCAATCTCGGATATTGCCGCCTTTAGCTTGCCGAGGATATTTGCGGACGCAATCGACTGTTTCATATCTATGATTTCGCCAATGCTATGATACGAAGCGTACAGTTCGACATTGTAGGTTGATGACTCCGTTCTGCTTGCATACACGGAAACCGATACGCTATGCAGCTTGTCCTCATACTTATCGTCGTTGTTCCAACGCTCGTTTGCTTCTTTCAGCGCAGCGTTGAATTCCTCAACCGAGTAGGGATAATTCAGCTTAAAGCCTACTTCTTCGGGTGAGAAATTTCTGTTGTGGCTGCCATTAACATATACAACAGGGTACTTAATGTTTCTCTGCTGAATTTCAGAAAGAATATCGGTATAAAGGCTTGCGGAAACCAAATCACACACAGACCTCATATATTCGGGATTGTCTTTCATTTCGTCCCACTGTGTATCATAGGAACTGCGGAGAGCTTCGGCGGTACGGTCAGCAAAGTATTTGCGGAACTCGTCAGAGTTGTACGAAACTGCCGCTAATTCAAGTTCGTCGGAATAATCGAGCATAAAGTCACGCAGATTATTTGCGTCAGCAACTTTTCGGCTGTCCTCAATGCTCATACTGCCGTCATAGGCATAGGGGTTATCTTCTTCCTCTGAATTATAGGGACGGTCTGAAAAAGGAATACCCAGCTCCGCAGCCTTGCTTCTTGTAACCTCAAGACTTGTGAGAGTTTCGTCAAGCTGTTCGGTAAGCGATGAAATTACCTCTGCTTTGAAAGACTTATCCTGCTGAAATCTGTTATAAAGCGGAGCAAGCTGTTCAACAGAGTATTCCGAGCTTTCCCGTTCGGTAATGAGCCTTGTATAGTAGCTGCTTGCCACAGTTTCTACCTCAAGGGCGAAACTCTCCTTATCAGAATTTGCGTGTGCATTTCTGATAGCCGTATCCTCATACAGAGAACGGGCAGCAAGGCTGATAAATTCGGAAATAGAAACAGCGGGGGAATTATCCTCCGCTGTCGTGCTGTTTATCCTCTGTGCTGAAGAACTATCTGCTCCATTACCTCGTGTTCCACTATGAAGCTGCGTGTTTTCTCCCATTTCTCGATTTCTACGAAGGAGGTTTTCGGGCGAGGGTTCTTCTCGGCGTACTGCTTCCGCAGGAGTTCCCACATCTCCCAAGCCTCTTTGTCTATCTGCCTCGGTATCAGCTCCCATTTCAGCCGCCCCTCCAGCGACGGGATTTCTTCGGGATAATTCTCCGTCATAAACTTCTGCCAAGCCTTGCCCCAACGGTCTATCGGCTCGCTCATCAGCTTCTGTTCCTCGTCCGTCAGACCCAGCTCCACCTGCTCCAGATACACGAACGTTGTCGGGTCGAGCTTGTATGTCCTGCCGTTCTCCTCCTTGATTTCGGGATAGAACATCTTGTCCTCCTCGCACCAAATCTGTCTGATTTCTTCCATAGTTCATACTCCTTTCAGCAATAATAGAATTTATGGATTTCTCCATTGATAACAAAGCGGGTCTTGCAGTAATCTGAACGTACTCCGTCAGCTTTTCGGCTTCCGCTTTGCTGTGAACAAGGTCAAATGCGGTTAAGTCCATAGGAGAGTTTTTGTAGTCAAACTTACCGCCAAGCTCACACCGAGCCGCTATGAAATACTGCGTTATGGATATGAAAGACTTTTCAAAGGCAGCTCTATCGGCTTCGGAAATGTTCAGAGCCTTTACCGCATTTTCAATGGTTTCGGCTGCGGCGGCTCTGCCGATAGCGTTTACGCAGCTTGACATTGACTTGAACTCTCTGCCTTCGGCTTTGGAAAAGGCGGCGATAAACTCCTGTGCTGTCTGCTTATCGAGCGTCCACTGATAGGGCACTCTATCGCCGTTTGTCTGCGAAATATCGAAATAATGCTTTAGTCCGTTTCCGCACAGAACCGCTATACTGTTTGCGCCACGCTTGACATAATGACCAAATTTCTTCCAAGTATCATAGTCGGCTACCATAGTAGCTTTCGGGTTGGTTGCGAACATCGTCATAGTCTGCACCGTAGGCATTTTGTAGAACTTACCAGCGAATTTCAGATACTCCGCAAAAGTTTGCTTGTTCTTGTAGAGCTGTTCGGTAATGCTTTCATACCTCTCACGAACTTCATCTATTCGTGCCATACTTTCCTCCTCAAATACAGTTTATCACATTAAAGCGTAAAAGTCAAGTGCTTTTTTCAAGTTCCTACGCCTTTGAGTGCCTTTTTTGCTTTTTCACGCTTCATTCCGTCAGCAATCCAGCGACCGTTTTCATCAAAAACACGCCCGTTACTGTCAATTTTCAGCTTGTTTCCGTTCTGTATCGCCAGATGAATTACCTTAATATCCGTACTGTCCACTCCGCAATACACATCGGGGTTGTATTCTTCCTTAAAAAATGAAATTCCCATATAATCACCACCTTTTGCACATAAAAATACGGTCAGACGCATTTATGAGGGAAAATCGTCAATTTCCGCTCAATTTGCCGTCAATGCAAAATGCGTCCGACCGTGATATAATTATCTCTTATGCTTCGGAGCAGAGTTGGTCTGCTTTTCGGGGTTGAGCGTCTTAACAAGCTCGTTCTTAATATCCGTAACTCTCGGCATATCAGACTTGTGTACGGAAATAGAGGTCATATCCTCAACCCTTGCCTGATACTTGATACCAGCCTTATCCAGCTCTGCCATAAGGCTTGCGGCAAACCTGTTGTTCTGCTTCGGCAGGTGAGCAATATCGTTCTTGTCACCGAGTTCCGCATACTTTACGCCCTTGTATTCGGTCTTGCCGAGGGAGTGGTAATTGCCGATAACGGCTTTTTCAAGTTTTTCGTGAAATTCCTTTGTAATGGGGAGAGCGTACTGTGCGTAATCGCCCGTCTGCGTCTGATAGGACGGCATTGATACAAAGGGCTTGTTCTCGCTGCCTGTCAGCACCTTAACGTCCCTTACCACAAAGCAGCCGTCAAGGGTTATCTGTCCTGCGGCTTTCAGGTTGTTCTTATCTACCGCTTTTAGCGAAACACTTACCGATGAAGTAGCGTGGTCTGCGGTAGGAACATCATTCTTGATTGTCTTTTCAGGCGAAGCCTTGAGCTGCTCATAGCTTTTCATTACGGCATTATTAAGGGCTTCTCTCGCTTCTTTGGTAATGGGAAAGGCTACATCTGCGTAATCTGCGCCCATCTTCTTACTCGGCATAGCTACAAACGCTCCCTTTTCGCCCTCCATAACCTTTACGCCACGAACAGCAAGCTCGCCGTTAATTACAACGTTGGCAAGAGCCTTGACACCGCCGCCATTGTCGATTTTTGAGATAGACGATACCTCGAAAGTTGTGTTGTGTTCCATTTTTCTTCCTCCTGTTAAATTGAATTGTTTATTTTCAGCCGCCCATTTATCGAACGGGACGAAAGAGGGTTCGCCATATCTCCCGTTTTCCAAAAGAGGATAGCTGTTTACCTTGTCATAGCCGATTTCGGCAGCGGTCTTGCGGATAATAGCCAATAAACTGCTGTCTTTTGACAATTCGCTGTGCCGTGTAAAGTCATCAACAAGCACATTTTCGCCGCCACGGACGTGAAGAATATCGAAAGCAGCGTTTCCACGTTCAACGCCTAATGTAAGCCGTGCGAAGGGCTGACCGTCATTTCCGAGAGCTTTTTCCGAATTATAGGGAGCCTTTCGGAGTTCATCAAAACGCTTTTTGGCTTCCTCAAACGAGTTGTAATACTCGATTTTGGTTTGCGGTACGCCCTCTTTAGGAAAAGACCACGTTCGCAAATCGGGAATTACATATACCCGCCAATCTTGTTTGTTTTCTTCTGCCATAGTTTATTTCCTTTCTGCGGTTACGCTCTCAAAATCAATCTTTTTCGGATATGGATAACCGCCGTTTATGCTGTCGGAGCGTTCCCAATAGCTGTATCCGCTTGCGTTTGCATTAAGGACGGACAATACACCCTCAACCGTTAGTCCCGTATCGGCAGGAACGGAGAGTATCATAACTTTTGCGGTTGAACGCAGCTTACTGCCGCCTATTACGGGGTACTTGTTGGAGTTATCCACCAAGCAATAGGTGATTTTGTGACCTTTCTTGTTACCGTCTGCGCCTGCAATACCGCCGTTGTTCTTACCGTTGAGATAGATATTAGCCACATAGCAGCTCTTTATATATGCCGATGAATTATCCGCTGTCGCAGTTCCGACAATGCCGCCGCTGTTATCGGCAGTTGAGGTAAATGTGCGAACGCCGCAGCCGATGATATTGCCGCCCGAATAACGAGCCTTTTCGCCGTCATTATACAGCTTAACGCCGTATGCCGTTCCTGCAATACCGCCTGCGGACTTTACATATCCGTTTGCGGTAATGTTGTTTGCTAAACAGCCCGTAACCGAGCAGGCATTTCCAACAATGCCGCCTATATTCTCACCGCCGCTGAAGGTTATACCGCTTGCCATACAATCACTAACAGCGCCGCCAAAGCCACAAATGCCGCCCACATTATCAGCGCCGTCAGCAGTAATTTTACAGTTAAGAACTTTACAACCGATGAAACGGGAATTGCCCGTTGAAAAAAACTCGTCACCCTCGTTTGCGGGATAGGCGTAGGAGATAACCTCATTACAGATAACGCCTACATTCTTGTTATTTCCTGCTTTGATATTTGCACCGTCAATAACAACGTTCTTTATCGTGCTTGCGGCTATACTGCCGAACAGACCGCCGTTGCTTGACATATTCTTTATGGAGTAGCCCTGTCCGTCATAAACAAAGTAGTCATACGCTTTATTCTCAAATCCACGGGAGATTTTCTTTGTGTTTATGGACGTTCTCTCTGTATTCCTCGGAAAAGCAATATCAGCAGTCTGAATGAAATAGCCCTTTGCTTTCTGTTCGGACAGCCGCAGCAGTTGGTCGTAATAGCTGATGATATACGGATTTTCTGCTGTTCCTTTACCGCCGCCGTACTCGTTCAGGACACGATACAGCGTTGTGTCCTTACGGAATTTGCTTTCAACACCGCCAAAATACTCAATAGTGCCGAACTCGCCCTCCTGCTTTTTGGTGGAGTAGCCGTAGGTGCAGCCGAAAACGCTGTTGTAAATATCGTCCTTATCGTCAACCACGGGCAAAGTAAGTTTTGCATTTCCCGTCATATCCAAAGCCGACTTAAACACCAAAGGCTCTTTATTGAGATAACTGCGTTCAACGGTAATTGTGATATATGTAGCACTTTTCCATTTTGCGTAAACATCGCAATCTTCGGTAACATCAAGGTTTTCTATCCGCACAGGAGAGTTTTCAAAGTACCAGCCCGAAACTATCTCGCCGTCTTTTGTCACTCCGAAATCGTCAAGCATATCCAGCTTTGTGCCGATTTCAGCCTCAACAATCTGCACCTTATCATCATAATGCAGAGTAATCTTTGCTGTCGGCGGCGTTTTGCTCCACACCGCATACAGCGTAAGATTTTCGGCGGGCATTGACAGGCTCTTTAATGCGGATTTTGCATTATTAGTCTGTGCCCAGCCCGAAAGGAACAGCCCGTCCCGATAAATCGAAACGTCTTTCGGCAGCGGAACGCTATCGCCGTATTTCACCTCTGCCCGTGAAAGCTGTCCTGTGCCGCCGTTGGAGTTGTATGTGACCGTAAAGGTATCAGGCTCCCACACTGCAAACATCTTTACATTCTCATAGGGCATTTTGTAGTCATAGAGAGGATACGGAATTTCCGTGTTATCGGAAAAGCCTATGAGCTTATATCCTTTCTTTGAAATTGACTTTGCGGCAGTTTCGGCAGAGGGGAGTACAACATACTGTCCAGCTTCTGCGGAAATGCTTTCAAGCGTACCCTCGCCGCCGTTGTTGTAGAAAGTAATTGTATATACGCCGCTTGTTCCGCTTGTAGCCGATGAACTGTAACCGCTGTCCGAATATCCGCTGTCAGCAGTTTCTTCAGGCGGCTGCGTCGTATCGGTAGTTTCAGAAACAGGCTCGTCCGCTTCGCCCTGTTCGGTTGTTTCGGGAGTAGTTTCCTCCGTGCTTTCTGTTTCCGTAGGAGTAGTTTCTTCTGCGGACGCTTGCGTTTCTGCTGTTTCTGTTGTAACAGTAGTTTCCGAGGTTTCCGATGTATCAGCAGTTTTGTTTGCACCTGTTATTGCCGATACCGCAATAAGGATTACAGCCACCAGAGCAACGCCGCCGATTATGAGATAAGTTGTGAGATTGTTCTTTCCTGATTTCTTTGAGGTCTTGCCCGTAGTAATTGAGTAGGTGTTGCTATCCATTTCGGTCAGCTTGTTTTCAGCTTTGAGCTGCTCAAACTGTTCTGCGTTCAAGCCCTCTGAAATGGGAGCGTCCGTTTTATACTGTGTGTACTTGCAATCCACCAAAGCGGTTTTGGTGTCCTTTATGAACGCCTTGTATTCCGCTGTCTGTGTTACAAGTTTTTCCTCAAAGGGAACACCGTTCTCGTCAGCGTTCTGTTCGGGGATAATAAATACTGTCTTTGCTTCATCATCAAAGCTCGACATTTCTACCTTAAAGAAAAACATTATTTACCGCCTTTCTTCGACTTGTCAGGAAACCGCATATCAAAGCAGACCTTTGTGCTGCCGTTCTTGTCTGTTCTGCTCTTGTCCGATACAAAGATAAATGCGTCATAGGTTTTTGCCTTATCCTTACTAACAAGTCCGCACACCTTAACCTCGCCTTTTGTAAGCATTGTTTTCATCATCGCCTCCGTGAGCGTTTTTCCTTTGGCGGAGAAGAAGAAATCATCTTCGTAAACACGAAAAAAGCAGGATTTAGGTGAGTTTTCACAATAGTAAACCGCCTTGTTGTCACGCACGAACTTATACACGTTACCGCCGCATTTCGGGCATTTGCCGATAGGAGCTTTCGGCTCATACTTTGGCTTTATAAC
>JBJERI010000108.1:0-2810 GCA_051882195.1 Ruminiclostridium sp.
AGAGTAAGGCTGTCATCATTCTTTTCGTCATTGCAGACGCCTCCTATGCTTCCGCCGCCGTGATCCCATAAAATAAGCCCCATTTTCCGTGCGGGATAATTTTCAACGCCCCATGAAACGAAATCCGAAAGAGTTTCGGGAGCGCCCATATTTGCGTCATCCAGCTCTTCGACGCAGTCAATTCCGTCCTCGGTTTTGACAAAGCGCTGTATAGCTTCGCTTGATACGCCGTTGTGCCATTCATTTGCTCCGCCCGTCTGAATAACCACCCGAACGTCCTCGCTGTACTCTGCCGCCGCTATTTCTTCAATATCATCCGTTGCCGACGAATACAGTGATTCAAGGTCGGAGCCGCAGATATACAAAAGAACAGTCCATCCGCTTTCCGCCATAGGCGTTTCCTCCTCACGGCTGCGGCGGTTAACGGTAAATTCGCCGTTGATCAGGGAAAGCTGGGTTGCTCCGTCTGTGTATGTGCGGACAGGCTCGTCCTCATAATAGCTTTCATCTTCCACCGTTACACTTTCCCACGCAGGAATACATATAGCCGCAAGGGTAAGCGCCATAGCAAGGACTGATGCGATAATCTTTTTTATGTTCATAGTTAACTCCTTAATACGCTGAAGCTGTGAATTTTTATTGTGCAGACAAAAGACTGTAATATCCGCCTGCCATACATTCAATAAGTCCCTCAAGCTCCATATCAATCAGTATTTCGTTGATTTTGCCTGCGTTGAATCCGCTTTTGCATATTAGATCATCTATATGGGTCTGACCGCCCGAAAGCAGTCTTACTACTGTGGCAAATTCAAAGGACATACCGCTTGTATCTATTTCAACAGGCTTTTCCTCCTGCTTAACAGGCTCTTCCGCTTTTTTCTTAGGCGGCTTAGCGGCGGCAGGGTTATGCTTCTTTTCGTCCTTCTTTTTCTCAAAAACAAAGCTTCTGTCAGGATTTATTTCATACTGCTCCTTGCTGAGGGACAGCGCTTCCTCGGTAAATTGAGGGAAATATGCGTTTACAACATCAAGGTGATTAAAAAGCGGTATTGCGCCGTCACGAAGATATTCAATCACGCCCGAATACTGCGAATCAAAAACATCGTGAGGCGGAACGCAGAACAAATCTCTGCCTTGCTGAACTGCGTGATTTGCGGTAATAAGAGAGCCTGAGCCCTTTGCCGCCTGAAATACCATTGTGCCAAGGGAAAGGCCCGAAAGAATACGGTTTCTCGCCTGAAAATAGCTGGGATTTACATTTGTCTGCGGCAGCAGCTCCGATACAACAGCGCCGCCCTCTATTTCTATGCGCTCACGGAATTCCCTGCTGTTTTTGGGATAATCTACGTCAAAGCCGCAGGCAAGCACGCCTACTGTGCGGTTTCCAAGATCGACTGCGCTTTCATGGACGATTTTGTCAATGCCGAAAGCCATACCGCTTATGAGAGTTACTCCCATTTTTGATAAATCAACGCAGATTCGGCGGCATATTTTTGCGCTGTATTCGCTGGGGTATCTTGTGCCAACGCCCGTTATACAGATTTCGTCGTCAAGTCCTGCAAGGCTGCCCTTTACAAAAAGCAGAATAGGGGGATTGTAGATGTTTTTTAGTCTAAATGGGTATTCCTTATCTTCAAGTGTTACAACACTTATTCCCTTTTTGCCGCAATCGGACAATGTTTTCTCGGACATTTCAAGAGTTGTCCTGTTAAGGCGCTCCGCTTCATTGGGCTTGATAAAGGTACGGTCACCCTGAGTTATAGCGTTATAGGCGTTTTCTGCGCCTCCGTAATGCTTTAATATTATATGCGAACGGGGATTTGCAAAGCCCATAAGCTGTAACAGCCACAAATAATATTTTTCCATATTCCACCTTTTAAAAATGCCGCAAAGGTTACCCTCTGCGGCTGTTTTCAGTTATTCAATGCCTTTTCGCTGTCTTCCTTGCGAATCTGAACTCGCTTGATTTTGCCGCTTATGGTTTTGGGCAGCTCGTCCACAAATTCGACAATTCTGGGATATTTATAAGGAGCGGTATTCTTCTTGACGTGATTCTGGAGCTCCTTTGCAAGCTCGTCGCTTGGAGTGTAGCCCTTTGCAAGAACAACGGTTGCCTTTACAACCTGTCCTCTGATTGGGTCGGGAGCGCCTGTTACGGCACATTCAAGCACCGACGGGTGAGTAATGAGAACGCTTTCGATTTCGAAAGGTCCTATGCGATAGCCGCTTGCCTTGATTACATCGTCGTTTCTGCCTACATACCAGTAATAGCCGTCCTCATCGCGCCATGCGGTATCTCCCGTGTGATAAACGCCGTCATGCCAAGCGCTGTCTGTCAGCTCGTCATTGCGGTAATATTCGTTAAACAAGCCGTCCTTGCCTCTTTCGGCACGGACAACAATTTCGCCAACCTCGCCGGGCGGGCAGGAGTTGTCGTTTTCGTCAACAATATCAACATTGTACAAAGGAGTAGGCTTGCCCATTGAGCCGGGCTTTGGAGTCATACCCTTAAGATTTGCAAGAATTGCGGTTGTTTCCGTCTGACCGAAGGCTTCCATAAGCTTAATTCCCGTAAATTCAAGCCAGCGGTTGTAAACCTCTGGGTTAAGGGCTTCGCCTGCAATAGTTGAATATTTCAGGCTGCTTAAATCGTACTGTTCAAGACCCTCCTTAATGAAAAATCTGAACATTGTGGGAGGTGCGCAGAAAGAGGTTATTTTATAGTCCTGCATTATTTTAAGCATATTTGCAGGAACGAATTTGTCAAAGTCATAAACAAACACGCAGGAGCCAAGGGACATCTGACCGTA
>JBJERI010000109.1:0-13018 GCA_051882195.1 Ruminiclostridium sp.
AGGCGTTATGGGCGACGACCGCACTTACGATTACACCCTTGCGCTCCGCGGCGTTACCACCAGCGACTTTATGACCGCCGACTTTGCAAGAATCCCTTACGATGTCCTTGAAAAGGCAAGCGTTAGAATTGTGAACGAGGTTAAAAATATCAACAGAATTGTGTATGATATTACGAGTAAGCCGCCGGCTACTATTGAGTGGGAATGAGTAAAACCCAAAAAGAATGGCTTAACAGAGCCGTTTGTAGCATTCCAAACCCCGATTTGATAGCAAAATGATAGCAGGCGCAAAACCGTATTTGTTGTGATTATAGCAAGCGGTTTGCGGGTATATCCAAATTTTTAAGGCATTATCGACTTATGTAGTCGGTAATGCCTTTTTTGTTATTTATCAGCTTTGCGCTTCTCACTCAAACGCTTGTGGGTGCGCTCTGCTTCAACAAGAGGATAGCGGTAGCGCCACTGGTCGTATTCCTCTTTGGTAATCTCGCCGCTGCGCCACTTCTCGGCTTCCCTCTGCCACGTCTTGAACATATCATACATCTTGGAGTATTCCCTGCTGTTCGTGTTCAAGCGGATAACAGGCTCGCCGTCAACCTCGTCAATCTTTATGCCATACAGGTCTTCGAGAGCGAGCAGCGTGTGCATAACTCCTATATAGCTTTCGATGTCGGGAACATTCAGAGCCGCAGGAGATACATTCAGCGCTTCGGCTATTTTCTCGGTCTGGTCTGATTTCGGGGCACAAGTTCCGCTTTCGTATTGAGCCATACGAATATCAGCGGTCTTTTCGGGCAGTCCGGCAGATATGCCAAGCCACTTTTGCGTCATACCCCGTAAATTACGGATAAACCGTATTCTTTCGCCTATTGCCATACAAATCAACTCCTTTTATACTATTTGGTATAACATAAATGTTTAAGATATTCAATAGAAAATAAACAAAAATGTTAACTTTTTTCAAAAAAGATATCTATAAAAGCATTTTTTTAGTATAATACAATACAAATAAACATATTTGCTTAATTGCAGAAAGGAGGTGTCATTATGTCAAAGTCCATATTTATGCGTGTTGATGAGGTAGCAGAGATACTCGGTGTTTCCGAAGCCTACGCCTAAAAGCTCATCAGACAGCTTAATAAGAAGCTTGAAAAGACAGGCTGCATTACCATTTCGGGAAGAATTGACAGAAATTTCTTTATGGACCAGTTCTACCGCCCGGACAAACTGCCAAACGATGAAAAAGAGAGTGATTGATTATGGCAGCATTCAAGGACAAGAAAAACGGCTCGTGTTATGTTCAGCTTCGCTATGTGGATTGGAAAGGAGAACGTCAGCAGAAGCTGAAGCGAGGCTTTGCCACAAAACACGAAGCGCTCGATTGGGAACGGGAGTTCCTTATGCAGAAACGGTGCGACCCGAATATGACCTTTGAGAGCTTCGCAAAGATTTATGAAAAGGACATAAAGCCCCGTTTGAAGCTGAACACTTGGCTTAGTAAGGAGAGCGTTATTCAAAAGAAGATACTGCCCTACTTTGCTAAAAGAAAGCTATCAGAAATCACACCTAAAGACATTATAGATTGGCAGACTGCTCACCGACAGCAAGGGAGAACGGTATTCCCCTACATATCTGAAAACAACTCCCAAAATGATATAATGTTAAGTACCACCAAAACACAGTATCAAAAAGGAGTTGTTCCAATGAATAGTATAACATCAGAAGCCCACTTTCGTCAACTGGTATTGAAATATTCTTTTAAGCACGGAGTAACAGAAGCTTCGAGACGCTTTCATGTGAGTCGAAACGCAATATACGAATGGAAAGCAAAATACGACGGAAGCTGGAAGAGCCTTAAAGAGAAAAGTCATCGCCCACACCATCACCCAAATGAACATACACGGGAAGAAAAGGAACTGATATTAAGGCGTTATCCGAGATATACGGACGATATGATAATGTTGCGGGACAGCCTTAAAAATAGTGGCTACAAGCGGTCGTATGCAAGCCTTATCCGTGTAATTAGGAAATGGATAAAGCCCGAAATAGAAAAGCGCACAGCACGTAAGCCAAAGCCATACAAAAGAGCGGCATATCCGAGGCAAAAGATACAGATTGATGTTAAATTTGTGCCAAGCTATTGCGTGGCGAATGGAGAAAAATATTATCAGTACACAGCCATAGACGAATGCACAAGATTTTGCTATCGGGAGATGTATGCCGAACACAGCACATATAGCTCCAAGGACTTTTTGATGAAGCTATTAAAGGCGTTTCCATTTCCGGCAAGAGAAGTTCAGACCGACAACGGAACGAAATGGACAACAGCGCTTCTTGTAAAAGATCCTGAAAGCAAGACGCTGTTTGAACAAGCGTTAGAGGATAATGTATCATATTGCTGATTACTATCTTTCCTCGTGTTTCGCTTTCCCCCTTCTTTTGCCCTTGTGCCGAAGACGGCGGGCAACGCCTCGCTCTCTGTGCGATAATTTATGGGTTTCCAACATTCCGCTATATTCCACGGTATATTGTTCCGTAGCTTATCTTGTATTCGGAATTTTTAAATTTCAGCCTGCCTGCTATCTCTTCCGGTGACCAATGCACTTTTCTGCCCCCGAACAAGCAACAGTGATTGCTTTCACGCATATATTACCTATGATGGTACAAAAGTAATGTGTTACGGAGGTAATATATGCATAATTATATTGAAAGGTCATTGGAGCTGCACCTGTTTTTCGGGCGCATTATGAAGGAACACTCCCTATTTCTTGAAGCAGAAGCAGGCTTTACCCCTGCGAACAGATCATTTTCGGAGAAAGCCGAGCATTTCAAGTGCGAGTTTGAAAAGCTGTTATGTGAAGCCGTAAGACTGGGAAACGGCATTGTAAGCCTGCAGGTGCTGCGCTCCCGGGAGCTTGTCACGGAATTTACCGACCTTGCAGAAAAGCAGACCGAGCATTTTACCGGAATCTCCATTAACAACGATATAACAGGTATGGAGCTGCGGCTGAAAAGCGGCTGCGGAAAATACGGTGAACGTCCCGAAATGCGCAACAAAGTGAAAAAACTCAATCAAAAGGCGCTTTCCCTGCTGGACGGACTTATAGCATTCAAGGAAACGATCCTGCGGAATGTGCTGTGCGGTGAAATGTTCACAATGAACTATCCCTTACTTATTGAACATATCATAAGAGAAGCAAAGCTGTACAGAGAGTTTGTCGAGTGTATAGAGAACAGCGGCTCTCTGCCCGACAGTTCAATGAAAGAAACGGAATGCTTCTGGAATCGCATTATGATGGAGCACGCAATGTTTATCCGCGGTCTTCTTGACCCATGCGAAGCGGAACTGTTCAATTCGGCTGATAAGTTTGCAGACGATTATTGCAGGCTGCTGGAGAAATGCCGCAATGTCCAAAACTCCGCAATGACCGCAGATTCGCTGGAAATAACAAGTAAATTCAGAGATTTCAAGACGGCGGGCGTACAGGGCATCGAGCAAAACAAAATACGCTCTGTTATTCTGCCGCTGCTTGCAGACCATGTTCTGCGTGAGGCAAACCACTATATCAGACTTCTAAAAAGCTGAGCGTCAGACGCTCCATATATAAAGACAAGAGCAATCCGTCATTGCGGCCGGATAGCTCTTTGCTTTTTATTCGCTTAGTAAAAATACTCATAACCCACGCCTTGCCTGTTTTTGCTTTTCGGCAATTGTACAAGTATATGATTACCTTTGCACCACTAAAATTGATTATTTGCTGTTATTATCAGTTTACAGCTATTCTGCGAATTTGTCAATATATAGCATTTTCTGCAAATCTTCATGAAAACCTGTTTTCCCTAAAAAATCTTTCCTATTTTAATGACTGAATGTTGCAAAAATGAATAATTTGTGATACGATTTTTGCATAAAAAAGTGGGTATTAATTTATGTGGATTTTATGCATAACAGCCTGCATCGATTTGTGGGCAATAACAAGTATTCTTTATAAAAAAGGTGCGGACAAGGACGATAAATACATACATTTCAAATTTTCCGTAATCATAGGCATTATTTTTTTATAATTGCGGTTATTTATCTCATAATGCGGGACGAGGAATACTCAATATTTGAAAGTGCAATACGCTTCCGGCAAGTTACATTGTTCGGCATAATTTACGCAATAGGAAATACCTTTACTTTCAAAGGCTACCGGTACAATGACGCTTCGGTGGAATCACCCATTGAAAACACGGCAAACGGCTTCTGCCTGATAATAATGATTATCTTATTTGCCTTTATGGGAAACGTATCCTCAATATGGGAAATACTCACCGCTTACGAGCTTATTGGCATTATCTGCATTTTTCTCGGAATTGGTCTGCTTGGGGTTGTGCAGCACAGAATAAGCAAAGCTAAGGGACAGAAAGAATTATTTAAATCGGGCGCCTCTGCGCTTATTTTCCCCATACTTTTTTGTCTACAGTAGTATTGGTTATTAGTATTAAGCCCGTGAAGATCAAAAACTTCACGGGCTTTTGCGTTAAAATTTGTCAAGCGCCGGCTTTTACATCATTTCGTATGTGAATTCCGCAATCATATTAAGCTCGCCGTTGCTGTATTCGGTCTGCGAAATTATTCTGTCCTGTTCATCGTATTTGTATTGGGTGAAAAATTCCGATGAAACAGCACCGTCAAGGGACTCTGCGGTTTTAACGGAGGTAAGCATTTTACCGCTGTCGCTGTAAGTGTATCTGTACCGTATTACCCCGCGGCTTTCGTCCAAATCTTCGTAATAGTCAAAGTTTTTGGTTGTCACCCATTCCGTTAAGTTTCCACTGTCGTCATAAAAATAGCCGAACGTTTCCTTAAGCTCTCCCTCGTTGCTTATTTCACGGCATAGGGATTGTCTGCCCTTTTCATCATATTCGTACTCATAAATTCTGTGTGTAAACGGCTCTCCCCCGTTATAGCTGCTCCACATACATTTAAAATCGCCGTTGGGATAGTACTCGTAGATATACTCGGTGCAAAGCTCGCCGTTTTCATAATAAAGCCACCTTGCTTTTCTGCCGTTTTCATATTCCGTGGCATAATAATTATCCCTGCTGTAATATTCCTTTACAATGTTGCCGTCGCCGTCATATTCGTAAGCGGTTTCCTTTTTATAGGTAAGCTCCCCGTTTTCATTATATGTTTCGTACACAATTACGTTGTCGTGTTCGTCATATGTTTTAACGTAAACATAGTCTGAGCCATTGCTCCAGGATTGCTTTTCGGTAACCTTATACGCCGCCTTATTACGGAAAGGCAGGTCGGCAGCTTCAAATAAAGGCTCTTCCGATACAGCTTCCGATTCGGTATCCCAATAAGAGGTTTCAGACTGCTCTGTCTGATTATCTGCGCTTTGCAGCGTACTTTCAGTCGTTCCGCTTCCGCCTGCACAGCCCGACAAAAGCCCAAGCATTGCAAATACTGCAAGCGTCTTTTTCATATGAACTCCTTTCTGAAACTAAAAGCTACTGCTTCTCCTCAAGCCCTCTGAGAGCCTTTATCCTGCGGAAAATAACACATACCGCCGCTCCTGCTATTCCGATTGCAAAGAACAGAAAAGCCGCTCCCGAGCCTTTTCCCTCTCCGAAAAGAGCCGTAAACAGGCTGTCACCGGGTAGGTTTTCCATAAAGGGCTCAAAGACCTTATCCACAAGTATTCCGCCCAAAAAATACCCCAAAGGAATAGTGAAAAACTGTAAAGTGTTTCTTACGGAATACACACGCCCCTGCATTTCTTTAGGCACGCTGCTGCGGAAAATTACGTCGTAATTGGCGCTCATCAGCGGAATAAACAGCCAGCCAAGCACTGCGCCAATGCACCACACAACCGTGCTGCTGCTAAACGCAAGGATAAAGTTTTCCGTGCTCATTGAAACAAGCAGACAGTTGCAGATAACTTTTATCCTGCTTTTTGGCTTGGGGAAAAAGGTGGCAATAACGCTGCCTGCCATTGTTGCAATGCCCACAGTGCTGCTTACAAAGCCGAGAGCCGTTTCGTCAGCCTTGGACAAAATCATTGCAGGAAGCACTGCATTGTGTATAGAAGCGATAAGATTTATTGCTGACAAAAACAGTATAAGCCACAAAATGCCCTTGTTGGACTTCAGGTAGGCAAGTCCGCTTTTTGCCGACTGAAGAAGTGTTTCCTTTTTATCCTCGTCCTGCTTTATTTCGGGGATTTTTATGAAAAACAGCAGAACAATAAAGGCTGTGAAAAAGGTTATCAGGTCGAAAGCCATTACAGCCTCTACTCCCGCAAACGCCATTACCGCCGCCGCAAAAACAGGGGTGAGAATTGACACAAGGGAGTTGGAAAAGGAACGCATTCCGCTTGTTTTCTGATAATGCTTTTCGGGAGTAAGCAAGGTTACCGCCACGTCCGACGCAGGTGCCTGAACCGAGTTCATAAGCCCGTTTAGACCATTGAGTATGTAAAGGTGCCATACCTCCAGCGTGCCCGTTTTAAGCAGCACAAGCGCCGCCACAGTGCAAAGCGCCGCAAAGCTGTCGCAGATAAGCATTACCTTTTTCTTGTTCCATTTGTCGCTGATTGCTCCTGCAAAAATGCTCATAATAACGTAAGGCGCATAGGAGCATACCGTAAGCAGAGCTGTTGTAAGAGCCGAGCCGCTGTCACGGTACAGCCATATTACCAGCGCAAAATTTGTCATTGAGCTTCCCAGTGCGGAAAAGGACTGAGTAAGCCATAAGATTATAAAATATTTAAGTTCTTTTAAGGTTTTCATTTTACCTTGCTCCTTTATCTGAAATAGTTTTCATTTCAAATATGCAAGGTATGACGTCAGATTATCTCCATGCAGTCCGTCATTCCTTGCATGGAGCTGTGCCAATACAGCGTTTCATAAGCGTTTTCTCCTTTAAGTGTTGTTTGTTGGGATAATTATATATTATTTTTTCCGGTGTGTCAATGGTGGAAGAGATTTTTGCTATCTGACGGATAAATGGGAATTTATCGAGTTGACAGTTAACAGTTAACAATTAACAGTTTCGTTAGCGTTAGTAATTAAGTAGTAATAATAAGAAAAGCTATATTACTATTATTTGCACTAAGAAGCCAACAATTGCCATAGAAATTAAAATATTTCCGCCGAAGGCGGAACCATAATTGTTAACTGTCAACTGTTAACTGTTAATTAGTTATCTTCCGATTTATCTATTTACCGATTATAACAAAAAAATCCCCGAAAATCAACAAAAAGGAAAGCCACCTCCGACATACCCTATCAAAGGTGACTTTCCAATAATTCTATGAGGAATACACCCTTATGAAAGCCTTTTCGTCATAAGCACATGGGGGCAGTATTCATCAAGATACTCCCCGCCGCTTTTCTCATAGCCAAGCTTTTCATAAAAGTGCGATACTCTTACCTGCGCCGACAAGGATACCCTTTCGCCGCCCATTGCGGCAATAAGCCTTTCAGCCTCCGCAACCATCTGCTCGCCCAATCCCTTTCCACGCATTTCCTTTACCACCGCAATTCTGCCTATCATATAGGACTTGTGTGGCTCATCATAGAAAAATCTGCACACGGCGGCAGGCTTGCCATTTTCATAGCCAACAAGGTGAACGGCTCTGTCGTCAGTTTCGTCAAATTCAACCTCAAATCCCTGTTCCTCCACAAAAACAGCAAGCCTAATTGCCTTTCCGTCCTCGGGCAGATAATCAAAATGCTTTATTTCCATTTATTCCGCAATGTAAACCTTTTTCATTACAACGGGAGTTGTTGGCTTATCGTTCCAATCCGTATCAGCAGAAGCGATTTCGTCAACTACCTCAATACCCTCAATAACCTTGCCGAAAGCCGCATACTGTCCGTCAAGATGAGGAGCGTCCTTATGCATAATGAAGAACTGGGAGCCTGCGGAATTGGGATCCATTGCTCTCGCCATGGAGATAACGCCCCGCTCATGCTTGATGTCGTTCTTGTCCCAGCCGTTTGCCTTGAACTCGCCCTTGATTTTTTCCTTTGGACCGCCTGTGCCGTTGCCCAGAGGGTCGCCGCCCTGAATCATAAAGCCGCTTATGATTCTGTGAAAGGTCAAACCGTCATAAAAGCCTGCCTTTACCAGCTTTTCAAAGTTTTCAACCGTGATTGGCGCCTTTTCGGGATAAAGCTCCAGCTTTATCTGCTTTCCGTTTTCAAATTCAATTACTACCATTTTGTTAATCCTTTCTTTTTGTGTTAATTATGAAAATCACCGTAGCGATAATTCCAACTGAAATAATACCTATTACTATATATAGTACAGTGGGATTGTCCTCTCCATTATTTTCGGGAACATTGGCTGTTTCCTGCTTTTCCTCTATACGGGTAATTTCGGTTACTTCCGTTTCCTCGGGAGTAACCTGCGTTTCAGCCGTTGTTTCCTCGGCTGTGGTACTCTGATATTCCTCAAGAAAAACAAGTGAATCAAAGTAATGCCTTTGCTCAACCTTATCTCCCCTGTGATTGAGGGATATGGCAAGGGGCGTTATATCAAAATATTGTTCGTCCTGAGTACCTTTTATATATTCGCCTTTTTGATAGACATTTGAGGTGTCCCAGCAGGAATCCACAATCACCCAACGCTGCTCATCGTCATAGTAAAAAGCGGTAAATTCGTGGTTTTCAGGGCCCTCGGCAAGCTCTCCATAGGGAATTTCCGACGAGGTAACGCCGCCCTTTATGTTGACCGCCCTTATGCCCTGACTTTCCAGCATTGCGCAGTAAAGATTGGCAAAGCCGCCGCAAACCGTCCTTTTGTCCCTCATAACATTGGCGATTGCGATTGTGTCAACGGAAACGCCGCTTTCTCTTGCGTCATAGTCGTAGTAAAAATTTTCCGCCACCCATTTTGCAATAAGCCTTGCCTTTTGGTAATCGTTTTGAGCGTCCTTGCATATTTCATCAGCGGTTGCTGTTACAAGCTCCAGTGTTTTTTCAATTTCGTCTGGGTCGGCAGAGCCGCTTACATAATAGGCGTTGGCAACGTTTGTTATTTCTATGGGCTTTTTTAGCTTTTCCATAAGCTGCTCACCAAGTCCGTTGTCGCAGAAAAACCAGCCGCTGTCGTTATGCTCAATGCGATAACTCAGAGTTGTGCCGGACTGAAGTATTATTTTTATCAGTGCGCTTTTCTGACGGGGCACAGCAGTAAATTCGGCGTGATATTTGCCGCCCTCCTCCGCTTCAAGGGTCATTTTCGTGGCGTAAGCGCTGCACTGTGTCACCTGAAAATCCGTTACAACATCGTCTTTATAAACCCCGTCGGCAATAATAGTATCCCTGTCGGTTTTGAAAATCGTGTAATATTCGTCGTTATATGAAGTTCTCATATTATTGACGTGAGCCGTTTCGGACTGATAGGAATAATCCTCCGCCGATGAAAGCACCGTAAAAACGGTTGTTCCAAGAAAAACCGCCGCCATAAAGAACATCATTATGCTTTTTCTGTTCATTGTTTACTTCCTTGTTATATTTGTACTTTTATAGTATATATCTTTTTTGACAAAAATGCAAGTTTATCCCGCAAATCCGTGCATAAAACCGTCTAACTCCGTACAGCATATATCTCCGCCGATAACCTTGTTTCCGCTTATCAGAACGTGGGCGTACACATTTTCCACAATATTACCGCTGCTGTCGGTGTAATTTGTAATAGGAAAGGTGTACTCCTTTACATAATCCGTTCTGTATTTTGACAGGTCATAGCCCTGGGATTTCTGCAAGCTATTGTACTCCTCATAAACCTCATTGAATTTTGAGGGAATCTGCACGTTTTTAACCTCGGCGTTTTCCGTATCCGCCTCCCAGCCGTAGCCTGCAAGAAATTCCGCTACGCCGTTAAAATCGGTAGCAGCCGCTTCTGCATCCGCTCTTGTGAACGCTGCCTTTAAAAGCAGGGTAATAATTACCGCCCCGATTGCCCCCACAACAAGATAAAACCTGTTGAAATTAGTACTTTTATACATATATGTTACCGCCTTTCAGTTACTATTTAATATATATGTTAAACATTCAACAAAATTAACCTGTTGATAATAAGCACATTTACCAAAAAATCCGATTAGCAAGCCACTTTGAAGCAATTTTCACCTGTTTTTTGTTGAAAATCACAATAAAAAAAGGGGCTTTTCCCGCTCCTTTTGTTATGGTTAGTCATTTTATATAAAGCTTTAAAATTATTTTTAGTGAATTAGGTACTACCATTTTTCAGTAAATTCTGTTATTATATATGAGTAAACTACAAAAATAATTTTCAGGAGGCATATATAATGGCAAGTTTATCTCTCAGAGGCATTTACAAGCGTTATCCGGGCGGCGTAACAGCTGTATCTGACTTCACAATGAACATCAAGGATAAGGAATTCATCATCCTTGTTGGACCATCAGGCTGCGGTAAGTCAACAACACTGCGTATGATCGCCGGTCTTGAGGAAATCTCAGAAGGTGAATTATTCATCGGCGACAGACTGGTTAACGACGTTGCTCCTAAGGATAGAGATATCGCAATGGTATTCCAGAACTACGCTCTGTATCCGCACATGACAGTATTCGAGAACATGGCATTCGGCTTAAAGCTGAGAAAGGTTCCGAAGGACGAAATCAAGAAGCTGGTTGACGAAGCTGCTAAGATTCTTGACATCGCTCACCTGCTGGACAGAAAGCCGAAGGCTTTATCAGGCGGTCAGCGTCAGCGTGTAGCTTTAGGACGTGCTATCGTACGTGATCCTCAGGTATTCTTACTTGACGAGCCTCTGTCAAACCTTGACGCTAAGCTGCGTGCACAGATGAGAACAGAGTTATCCAAGCTTCACAAGAAGTTAGGTACAACATTCATCTATGTAACACACGACCAGATCGAAGCTATGACAATGGGCGACAGAATCGTTGTTATGAAGGACGGTTATATCCAGCAGATCGACTCTCCTATCAACCTTTACGAAAACCCTGTAAACAAGTTCGTAGCAGGCTTCATGGGTTCACCTCAGATGAACTTCATCAACGCTAAGCTCATCATGTTAAACGGCAAGTACACAATCGAATTCGGTTCTGAAGATACAAAGACAACCCGCGGCAGAAAGTTCTATGTTGAGCTCCCAAGCGCAAAGGCTGACGTTGACGCTCTCAAGTACTATGTTGACAAGGAAGTTATCCTCGGTATCCGTCCAGAAAACATTCACGACGAAGAAATGTTCATTTCCGCTGCTACAACAGGCGTTATCGAAGCAACTGTTGACGTAACAGAAATGATGGGTGCTGAAACATACCTCTACCTCACATGCGAGGGTATTCCGCTTACAGCTCGTGTATCTCCGCGCTGCACAGCAAGACCTCAGGACGTTGTTAAGCTGGCTCTTGATCCTAACAAGATCCACTTGTTCGACGTAAACGACGAGCACTCAATCCTTTCTTAATGGAAAGTAATTTAACTATTAAGCCCCACGGTAATTTATCGTGGGGCTTTTTGTTAATTTTTGTAAGTGATATTGCACAAAATTGCGTAATTTTTATTGCATTATTTGTTGTTATGTGATATAATGCTTATAGGCAATTCCATTAAGGGATTGTGCAAATTATTCGGAGGGCTTACTTATGGAAAGACGTATGCAGGAGCTTCGCTCAAAAAATAACAAGCACATCAAAATCGGAATTATTCCGGGACATTTTGCAACAAACCATTCCCATGTAAACTACTACGTTGACTTAAACGGAATCAAGCGCAATTTCAAAATGGCAAGAGATACCGCCAAGGAGCTTGCCGCTGAATACATCAACACCCCTGTTGACACAATTATCTGCCTTGAGGGAACACAAATGCTGGGCGCATTTTTAGCGGAACAGCTGTCCGACGGCAACACCCACTCCCTTAACAACGGCAACGATATTTTCGTTATCACTCCCGAGCTTAACTCCAACAATCAGATGATTTTCAGAGACGACAGCCAGGGCAAAATCTGGAACAAGCACGTTCTGCTGCTTATTTCCTCCGCTTCAACGGGCTGGACAATTAACCGCTGCGTTGAGTGCCTTAAGTACTACAACGGCAATCTTGTTGGAATTGCTGCATTGTTCAGTGCCATTGACTCCGCCGAAGGAATCCCCGTAAAGTCTATCTTTACAACCGACGATATTCCCGACTATCAGACCCATTCTCCAAGCGAATGTACAATGTGCAAGGAAAAGCAAAAAATCGACGCCCTTATCAACGCTTATGGCTATTCTAAACTCTGATTACGGCATTATTGTTTATACTCTCACCCGCCGAAAGGGAATGAAGAATATCAGAATAAAAATAAAGGAAAACGGAAGTGTTTGCGTATCTGCAAGCACTTCCGTCAGTTTAGACAGAATTGAGAAATTCATGCTTTCAAGAGCGGAATGGATAGTAAAAACAAGCAAGGAATTTTCCCAAAAAAACAGCGAAACAATGCTCCTTGAGCCAAAAGAGGGCTGCACTCTGAATTTATGGGGCAAAAGGCTGATACTTCACTCTATTCCCTCTTTTGAGGAGGAATACAAGGTAGAAAACAGCTGTTTCAACATATACTCTCTCAATGCCGAAAAGGTGGATTATGCCCGTTTTATTGCAGAATATGCGGTAAATGAAAGCAGACCTTATCTTAAAGGGCTTGTTGAGAAATATATGAAGAAAAGCGGCTACAATGGACCGCCTTACTCCCTTGTGCTGAAAAATCTCAAAAGCAAATGGGGACACTGCAACGGGGCAAAGCACGAAATAATGCTTAATCTTGCCCTTTGCGGATTGCCCGAGGAGCTAATTGAGTACGTTGCCGCCCATGAGGTTACGCACCTTTTTGTGCACAATCACTCCCCCGAATTTTACGCCTTTGGCGAAAAAATTCTTCACGGCTTCAAGTCATTAGACCGCCAGCTGAACAAATACAGGACGGATTTCTGGCAGAATATTCTTACTCCTTATACTAGTCTATAGGTTGGACCCGCCGCTTTGCGGCGGGGG
>JBJERI010000110.1:0-2750 GCA_051882195.1 Ruminiclostridium sp.
CACAATAACGCTGTTTTCCACAGCTTTTTCCGGGTCTGTATCTATAAGAGTGATAGGTTTATCCTCAAAAATATGTAAGCTTTTCGGAAACAGCTTGCTTATTTCAACTAAAGTCAGTTCCATTTCTATTCCTTCCTCAATGACAATTATGCTGTAAATATCATTTTACCACATATTTCTTATAAGGTCAATTCGGAAATTCAACAGATAATATTTTTCTTAATTATGCAAAGTGACAGTATGGGGAGATTTTTATGTAATTTTTAGTTGAAATTGCCTTGATTGAGGGGGAATTTGCAAGGGGAAATGCACGCACGGGAGGGGTATGTTGATAAAGCGTATTTATATCTAGTTCCGTCGAAAAACGTGCCACTGGCATATTTTTCGAGATTTATGTAGTGCGAATTACTCACTTTTGGGGCGCTTTTTTTCTTGAAAAAAGCGCCCCAAACCCCTGCAAAAAATCGTCTTATGTTAGAGTATTTCGCCATCTGCGGATGGCGACTTAGGGCGCTGCCCTAAGAACCCGCAAGCCTTTGAAAAGGCTTGACCGAAACTTTATTCACTTTGGCAAAAGCTATAACCGTTTCGCTCGCCAAAGGCAATACTCCACCCCTACTTATTCATAGAAAGCAGATTATCCCTTGCGTTTTCAATATGCCTTGCCGTAAGCTGCTCCGCAAGCTCGCCCTTGCCCGAGCGTATTGCTTCAAGAATTGCCTTATGCTCCGCAACGGACTTTTCCGCTCTGCCCTCCGCCTTAACGCTCATATCCCTCGCACGCTTTATATAGTTGTGAAAGCTTGAAAGTGTAGAGCGCAGCGGCTTGCTCCGTGAGCTGTCGTAAATTATCTTGTGAAAATCACCGTCTAACTGCCATATCTGCTCAACGTCGTTTTTAGTAAGGTAAAACTCCTGCAAATCCACTATCTTTTCAAGGGCTTTCAGCTCGTCCTCGTTGATATTCTCGGCGGAAAGCCTTGAAGCAAGCCCCTCAATTCTTATTCTTACGGCGTAAATATCCTTTATATCCTTTTCGGATATTCCCACCACAACTGCACCCTTATTGGGGATATTCTCCACAAGTCCCTCAAGCTCCAGCTGCATAAGCGCCTCACGGACAGGCGTTCTGCTAACTCCAAGCTCATTGGACAGCTTTATCTCGTTAAGGCTTTCCCCGTCGGCGTATTCTCCCTCGAGAATTGCGTTTTCAAGAGCGTTGAAAACCCTTTTGCGGAGCGACCCCGTGTTTTCCATTATCATTTCTTTTTGCCGTCTATTCTGTCAAGAATGTCCTTACCGTAAAGGTGCATAAGTGCAACCAGCTCCTCGTCGCTGATTACGGTAATTCTTCCCTCTGCGTACTCGTGGTCAACCCATTCCTTTATAAGCTCAACGCACTTGTCCTTTTTAGTAACCGCCATATCGCCCTTTAAGCGGTAGTAGTTGTTTATCCACATGGCAATTCCCGCAAGACCTGACACGTTGCTTACCGCAACCATTGCAGGACGGTTAAGTATCTTTTCCGTATCGAAAATGTTGTATATTTCCTGATCCTTAAGCAGTCCGTCTGCGTGTATTCCCGCTCTTGTAAGGTTGAAGTTTCTGCCTACAAACGGGGTCATTGGTGACAGGTCGTAGCCCGTTTCGTTTACTATGTAGTCCGCAATATCGGTTATTACCGTTGGGTTCATTCCGTCGAATGTTCCCCTGAGTGAAGCGTACTCGAACACCATTGCTTCAAGAGGCACATTGCCCGTTCTTTCGCCAATACCAAGCAATGAGCAGTTTACTGCGCCTGCACCGTAAAGCCAAGCTGTTGTGGCATTGACAACGCCCTTGTAGAAATCGTTATGGCCGTGCCATTCCAGCATTTCGCTTGGCACTCCTGCATAATGCTGCAAACCGTAAATAATGCCCGAAACGCTTCTCGGCAATGCAACGCCGATATAAGGCACGCCGTAGCCCATTGTATCGCAGGCACGGATTTTGATAGGAGTACCGCTTTCCTTTGACAGCTTCATAAGCTGGGTTGCAAAGGGAACAACAAAGCCGTAGAAATCCGCTCTTGTAATGTCCTCAAAGTGACATCTTGGGCGCAGTCCTGCGTCGATTGCGTCCTTGACAATACCAAGGTATTTGTCCAGAGCCTGACGTCTTGTAAGCCCCATTTTGTTGAAAATATGGTAGTCGGAGCAGCTTACAAGAATGCCTGTTTCCTTAATGCCAATGTCACGGACAAGGGCGAAATCCTGCTTTGAGGCACGAATCCAGGTGGTTATTTCGGGAAACTCATAGCCAAGCTCCATACATTTTTCAAGAGCGTCCCTGTCCTTTTTTGAATAAACGAAAAACTCGGTCTGACGGATAATGCCCTTTTCGCCGCCAAGCTTGTGGAGCATTTTGTAAATTTCCACCATCTGTTCGGTGGTGTAAGGCGCTCTTGACTGCTGACCATCACGGAAGCTTGTGTCGGTGATGAAAATGTCCTGTGGCATATTCATAGGCACACGGCGGTAGTTGTAGGCGATTTTCGGCACCTCGGAATAGGGGAACATTTCACGGAAAAGCTCGGGCTTTTCAACGTCGTGAAGCTCGTATTCGTAAGGGTCCTGTTCAAGAAGATTGTTTTTTGAGCTAAGCTTGATTTCCATTTTAATGACCTCTCGTTTATCTGTATTATTGTATACAATTATACACCACGAAAATTGTCATGTCAAGGGATTTTGCAATTTATTTTTGAATTTCCT
>JBJERI010000111.1:0-12972 GCA_051882195.1 Ruminiclostridium sp.
TATTCAATATTCAATATTCATTAAGATAAACCCTGTTTTCAGGGTTTATCGACAAGCTAAGGGGCGCTTGTAACGCCCCGTTTTTTATTTTATCAGCAGCACCATTGTTCCCCCTACAAGCAGAATAAGCCCCAAAAGCTGTTTAAGGCTGATTTTCTCATGGAGGAAAATCGCCGAAACCGCCACGGTAATAACAATGCTCAGCTTATCAATCGGCACAACAACGCTTGCAATACCGTCCTTTATGGCTCTGTAATAGCAAAGCCATGAAAGCCCCGTAAACAGCCCCGAAACAAGGGTGAAAATCCAGCCCTTTCGGTTTATTGCCCTTATTTCGGGCAGTCTGCCTTTGCCTATTACAATGCCCCACGCAATAATAAGTACAACGATTGTTCTTATTGCCGTTGCAAGGTTTGAGGGGACATTGTTCATACCCATTTTTGCAAGAATTGCGGTAAGGCTTGCGAAAACCGCCGACAGCAAGGCATAAATAAGCCAAGCCTTGCTTTTTTCCTCCGTATCCGCTTTTTTGGCAATCATAAGCAGAGTTCCAACCACAATAAGCGCCATTCCTATGGCGGAGAAAATTCCGAAAGGCTCGCCGAAGAAAATTACCGCCATAACCATTGTAAGCACGGTGGAAAGCTTGTCGATAGGCACAACCTTATTAACGTTGCCCAGCTGAAGCGCCTTGAAATAGCAAAGCCATGAAGCTCCCGTTGCGCCTCCCGAAAGGCAGATAAAAAGCAGCTCCGTTGGAGTAATTGCCGAAAGGCTGTCAAGCTGACCTGTGATAATTACCATTATCCAGGAGAAAATCAGCACAACGGCGGTGCGTATAGCCGTAAGCAGGTTTGAGTTTATATTTTCCGTTCCCACCTTTGCAAAAACGGAGGTAAGTCCTGCAAAAACCGCAGAGCCTGCCGCAAATAAAATCCACATAAATAACACCTCTGCCACACAGTATAGCACTTTTTGCAAAATATTCAATAATATATCTGTATTTTCGTTTAAAATTATTTGAAAATATGCTTGCAATAGGGGCTTGATTTATAGTATAATAATTGTAAGTATTTTATCATGCGGAATTGTGTGTTTCGGCAGAGAAAATAAAAAAATATACAAAAGGCGACAGCCTTGAGGAAAGGAAAGCAACATGACTACAAAGTACATTTTTGTAACAGGCGGTGTGGTTTCGGGACTTGGCAAGGGCATTACAGCCGCTTCTCTCGGCAGACTGCTTAAAAACAGAGGATATAAGGTAACAATTCAGAAATTCGACCCGTATATCAACGTTGACCCGGGCACAATGAGCCCTTATCAGCACGGCGAGGTTTTCGTAACGGACGATGGAGCGGAAACCGACCTTGACCTTGGACATTACGAGCGTTTCATTGACGAAAACCTTTCGGTAAACAGCAACGTTACAACTGGCAAGATTTATCAGACGGTAATCAACAAGGAGCGCAGAGGAGATTATCTTGGCGGCACTGTTCAGGTTATTCCTCATATCACAAACGAAATCAAGGAAAGAGTTTACCGTGCAGCTAACTCCAACAAGGGCCCTGTTGATATTGTTATTACCGAAATCGGCGGCACTGTGGGAGATATTGAAAGCACCCCCTTCCTTGAAGCAATCAGACAGGTAACAGCCGACAAGGGCAGAGAAAACGTAATCTACATTCACGTTACATTGCTCCCCTTTATTGCAGGCAGCGATGAGCTTAAAACAAAGCCCACACAGCACAGCGTAAAGGAAATGCTTGGCATGGGCATTCAGCCTACAATCCTTGTATGCCGCTCCGAAATGGATATTCCCGACGAGGCAAGGCGCAAAATAGCTAATTTCTGCAATGTTCGCCCACAGGACGTTATCCTTAACAGAACAGCCTCCTCGCTGTACGCAGTTCCCCTTATGCTTGAAAAGGAGGGACTTGCAAACGTAGTCTGCGAACATCTCGGTATTCCCAATCCCACTCCCGACCTTGAGGAATGGAAGGAAATGGTTCACAAGCAGGAAAACACCACAAAGACCCTCAAAATCGGTCTTGTAGGCAAGTATGTTGCCCTCCCCGACGCTTATATTTCCGTTATGGAATCTCTCCGCCACGCAAGCTTTGCACAGGACGCAAAGGTTGACATTGCCCTTATCAATGCGGAAGAGGTAACTCCCGAAACCTCGGAGCAGCTTCTCGGCGACTGCGACGGTATTCTTGTACCGGGCGGCTTCGGCGACAGAGGAATCGAGGGCAAGATAGAGGCTGTACGCTACGCAAGAGAAAACAAAAAGCCTTACCTTGGACTTTGCCTCGGTATGCACATGGCTACAATCGAGTTTGCAAGGCACGTTGTAGGCCTTGACGGAGCAAACAGCGCTGAATTCAGCGACGGGCTGTATAACGTAATCGACATTATGCCCGACCAGAAGGACGTTGATATGGGCGGCACAATGCGCCTTGGCTTATATCCCTGCAAGCTTGAACCCGGCACCATTTCCCGTGAGGTTTACGGCGAGGAGCTTGTTTACGAAAGACACAGACACAGATACGAATTCAACAACGCTTTCCGCACACAGTTCCTTGAAAAGGGCTTTATCCTTGCAGGACAGTCCCCCGACGGCAAGCTGGTTGAAATTGTTGAGCTGCCTAAGTCAATGCACCCATGGTTTGTTGCGGTACAGTTCCACCCCGAATTCAAGTCCCGCCCAAACAGACCTCACCCATTGTTCAAGGACTTTATAAGAGCCTCACTTGAATTAAAAGAAAGTAAGTAAAGAGATAAGGTTTCAATGAAGAAAGCTGCTGATTGGCTTAAACCACAAATACAGAGAAAAGACGGTTTATATTATGGCAGAGCTGATAAATTCTTATTACGACAACAGAGAGCTTTCGTGGCTCAAATTCAATAAGCGCGTTCTTGAAGAAGCGCAGGATAAGGAAGTGCCCCTTTTTGAGCGGCTGCGCTTCGTGTCCATTTTTTCAAGCAATTTAGACGAGTTTTTTATGGTGAGAGTTGGCTCTCTCCACGACCAGACCTTGCTTAAAAACGAAAAGCCCGACAACAAGACAAATCTTTCTCCAAGGGAGCAGCTTGACAGAATTGCGGACAAGGTTTCAAGGCTTATTCCCGAAAAGGACAGGGCTTACAAGGAGATTATGGAGCAGCTCCGCTCTCACGACGTTGAACAGATAAATCCCGCTAAAATGTCAAGGGAGGACAAGGAGTTTCTTGACGGCTATTTCACAAGGGAAATTCTTCCGCTTCTTTCTCCTCAGATAATAGACAAAAATCACCCTCTCCCGTTCCTCCGCAACAAGGAGGTTTATGTAGGGCTTACATTAAAGCGGAAAAATTCCGAAAAGCACGGCACTTTAAGAGCCCTTATCCCAGTAACCGCAACGGGAATTTTTGAAAGGCTTATCTATCCCCCTTGCTCAAAGGGCGTACGCTTTGTGCTTATTGAGGACCTTATAATGCACTATGCGGACAGGGTTTTCCCCGACCACGAGGTAGTGGGAAGAAACGTTTTCAGAATAACCAGAAATGCCGACATTGACGTTAAGGAAGCCCTTTTCGACCACGACCTTGACTTCCGTGACGTAATGGAGGAGGTTGTTAAAAAGCGCAAAAAGCTTGCTCCTGTAAGAATTGAATTCGGCAATGTTTCGGGCGATGTAAAAAAGGCTGAAATTGCGGAAATATTCGGGCTGGAGCTGGGCGAAAAATTCGTTTTTGTGCAGGAATCCCCTCTTGATTTTGGTTTTGTGGGAGATTTGGGCGACCAGCTTGCAACGGACAGGGAAATTTTCTATGAGCCGCTGTCGCCGCAAACTGCCTCCTGCCTTACAAACGAACCTATGATGAAGCAGATCGAGCGCAAGGACATACTGCTTTCATACCCATTTGAGTCCTTCAAGCCCTTTATTGATTTGCTTGAACAGGCGGCGGAAACTCCCGAGGTTGTTTCCATAAAAATAACCCTTTACCGTGTGGCAAGGGACAGCAAAATAGTAAACGCTCTTATCAAGGCGGCTGAAAACGGCAAGGACGTGCTGGCGCTGGTTGAGCTTCGGGCAAGATTTGACGAGGAAAACAATATCGGCTGGTCAAAGCGCCTTGAAGAAGCAGGCGTTAAGATAATCTACGGTCTGGAGGACTTAAAGGTACATTCAAAGCTGCTGCTTATTACAAAGCGTGTGGGAAATTCAATCCAGTACATAACCCAGGTAGGCACAGGCAACTACAACGAGCGTACCTCAAAGCTGTACACGGACATTACCCTTATGACCGCCGACCACGATATTGGCACAGACGCTTCAATGGTGTTCAACGCCCTTTCAATAGGCTCAACGGTGGAAAGCTCCACTTATCTGTGGGTTGCGCCCCATTGCCTTAAATCAAGGGTAGTTGAAATGATAGACCGAGAAATTACCTACGGCAAGGACGGCTATATCGGCATAAAGATGAATTCTCTCACCGATAAGGATATTATCGACAAGCTTGTGCAGGCTAATGAACAGGGAGTAAAAATCGAACTGCTTATAAGAGGTATCTGCTGTCTTATCGGCGGAATACCGGGCAAGACCGAGAATATTACTGTTACCTCTATTGTGGGACGTTTCCTTGAACACAGCCGCATTTACATTTTCGGCAGGGACGACAGGCAGAAGGTGCTTATTTCCTCCGCCGACTTTATGACGAGAAATACCGAGCGCAGAGTTGAGGTTGGTATTCCTATCCGTGACAAGGATATAAAGGAACGGATTGTAAACTCCTTCAACACAATGCTTAAGGACAACGTTAAGGCGAGAGTACAGGGCTTTGACGGAGTTTACCGCAAAAAGACGGTAGTCGAGGACGAGGAAAGACTGGATACTCAGGTATTCTTCTATAAAGAGGCTTACCGTCGTGCAAGAGAAGCGGACGAGGCAAGAGAAAAAGAGAAAAACAAGGGCTTGTTCAAAAAGCTGAAAAATCTGATATGGAATAAGCGGCGTTGACCGCACAGCCGCACAACGTTTGTTATGCGGCTTATTTTGTATAACTGAGTCAAAATCTGTCAGGAAAGGGCGCTTATGAAATTACTGGTAATCGACGGAAACAGCATACTTAACCGTGCTTTTTACGGAATACGTCTGCTGTCAAACAAAAAGGGCGTTTTCACCAACGCAATAACAGGCTTTTTCAACATTTATCTGAAGCTGATAAAGGAGTTTAAGCCCGACTGTGCGGCGGTGGCGTTCGACCTAAAAGCGCCTACCTTCAGGCACGAAAAATACACGGAGTACAAGGCAGGCCGAAAGGCAATGCCCGACGAGCTCCGTATGCAGTTTCCCTATGTAAAGGAGCTGCTGAGGGCAATGGGTATTGCCATTATCGAAAAAGAGGGCTGGGAGGCAGACGATATACTTGGCACATTGTCCCACGCTGCAGAGCTTAGCGGCAATGAGTGCATTATTTCAACAGGAGACCGTGACTCATTCCAGCTTATAACGGACAAGGTGTGGGTAAATCTTGCTTCAATGAAGGAGGATATTCTTTATACTCCCGAAAAAATAGGGGAGGTTTACGGGGTAACTCCAAAGGAAATGATTGAAGTAAAGGCGCTTATGGGCGACCCCAGCGACAATATCCCCGGCGTTGCGGGAATAGGGGAAAAAACCGCATTGGGACTTATTCAGAAGTACCATTCCGTTGAGAATGTCTATGAAAATCTTGATACAATCGAGGTAACTCCAAGCGTTCGCAAAAAGCTTGAAGCAGGAAAGGAAAGCGCAGAATTAAGCCATTTTCTCGGCACAATTGCTTTGAACGCTCCTATTGACACTAACCTTGAAAGCTATAAGCCAAAGGATCCCGACCAGCATAAGCTTGCGGAAATTCTTACGGAGCTTGAAATGTTTGCCCTGCTGAAAAAGCTTGACATATCCAAAGAGGCGGCTGACAAGGCTCTTGACAATGCTGTGAGAAATGCCAAGGAGCAGCAGACCGAAAGCGAGCATAAGCTTGTGGAGGGCATTGACGTTATGCTTGACGGCGGCAGAGTTTACGCCGTTTCAGAGGGCAAAAGGGAAGACGTTACTGACAGCCTTTGTGAGTTTATGCAGTCGGACAAGCCCAAGCGCACCTTTGACGTAAAGGCTTTGTGGACGATTTGTATGCCAAAGGGCATTGAAATAAAAAAAGTAGTTTTTGACACGGTCCTTGCGGCATATCTCCTTAACGTTAATTCCTCCGACTATTCGCTGGAAAGGCTTTGCCTTGAATACGGGGTTAAGAGCGAGGAGGAAAACGCATTGGAGCAGCTTAACGGCGTTCTTTACTCAAAGCTTGCGGAGCAGAATATGATGAATATTCTCACCGAAATTGAAATTCCCCTTGCGGAAGTGCTGGTAAGCATGGAGCAGGACGGAGTGCAGCTTGATATTGAGGGCGTAAGGGAATTCGGCGCAAATCTTGAAACGGAAATAATGCAGACCGAGCAGGATATTTACGGCTATGCAGGTGGACAGTTCAATATTGCTTCCCCAAAACAGCTTGGGGAGGTGCTTTTTGAAAGGCTTATGCTGCCCTGCAAAAAGAAAACCAAAAGCGGCTATTCCACCAACGCAGACGTGCTTGAATCCCTTATGGACAAGCACCCCATTGTGCCACTTATCTCAAAATACCGCTCTCTCACAAAGCTTAATTCCACCTATGTTCAGGCATTTTTAAAGGTGGTAGGCGAGGACGGACGAATTCATTCCACCTTTAAGCAGACCGAAACCCGCACAGGCAGAATTTCCTCCGCAGACCCCAATATACAGAATATTCCCGTCCGCACTCCTCTTGGCAGAAATATGAGGAAGTTTTTCCGTGCCAAAGAGGGATATAAGCTGGTGGACGCCGACTATTCACAGATTGAGCTTCGCGTCCTTGCCCATATTGCAGACGATAAAATAATGCAGGAGGCGTTCAAAAGCGGTGAGGATATTCACGCAATTACCGCCTCTCAGGTGTTCAATCAGCCCCTTGAATGGGTAACTCCAGAATTGCGTTCAAGGGCAAAGGCAGTTAATTTCGGCATTGTTTACGGCATAGGCGCATTTTCTCTTTCACAGGATATTGGCGTTTCCGTTGCGGAGGCAAACAGCTATATAAAGGCTTATCTTGACAAGTACAGCGGCGTAAGCAGATATATGGACAAAACCGTTGAAAGCGCAAAAAAGGACGGCTATGTTACAACAATGTTCGGCAGACGGCGGTACATTGCGGAAATGGCAAACAGCAACAAAATGGTGCAGGCATTAGGCAAGCGTATCGCAATGAACACCCCCATACAGGGAACAGCCGCAGACATTATCAAAATCGCAATGGTTCACGTTTACAAAAGGCTTAAGGAAAGCGGACTGAATGCACGGCTTATTCTTCAGGTTCACGACGAGCTTATTGTAGAGGCGGAGGAAAAGGACGTTCCGCAGGTTGAAAGGCTTTTAAGGGAAGAAATGGAAAACTGCGTCAAGCTTAACGTTCCGCTGACGGTTGACGTTGAAAGCGGAAACACATGGTTTGACACGCATTGACGGTGAGTTATGAAAAAAGTATTGATTGTTTGTACGGGCAACAGAGTTTTAAGCCCAATGGCGGCTGAAATAGCCAACAGTATAGCAAAAAAGCGTATGTCGGATTATTCCTTTGACAGCGCAGGTCTTGCGGTAATCGACAAGACAAGGGACAATAATACCGTTCAGGTGCTGGAGGAAATGGGCATTTTTACAAGCTATACTCCCAAGCCCATACAGAATGTGAACATTGACAGATACGAGCAGATTCACGTTATGAATCAAAGGCAGAAGTTCACTCTCTGCTCCGTGCTTAACAGGGAAAATATAATGGATAAAATAGTGGTGCTGGGGGTTGAAACTCCCTTTACACAGGGAATTGACGCTTACAGACAGTGCAGGGACAGGCTTGTGGGAATTTATGAGGCATTTTTGGCATGAACGATATTGATACAATTTTTGAGATTGAAAAGGCTTGCTTTGACAATCCGTGGACAAGAGCCAATGTGGAAAGCCAGCTCCGCATGGACCACACGGTTTATCACATTGTCCGTGGGGACAACAAGCCCGTGGGCTATGTAATGGGCGTTTTGTGCGGCGACGAGGCGGAGCTGTACCGCATTGCCGTAATGCCCGAATACCGCAGAAACGGCTTCGGTTCATTGCTTATGAAGGAATTTCTCGATCGCATTTCTCCCGACGCCGAAAAGGTTTTCCTTGAAGTAAGGTCAAGAAATACGGCGGCAATCGAGCTTTACAAAAGATTCGGCTTTGAGCAGATTGCTGTCAGAAAAAGGTATTACAACGACGATGACGCCGCAATTTTTGAGCTGTGGACAGAGCAGAAATAATAGCATACAAAAATATATAGCAATTTTACCAAAAATGAAAAAATCATATATATTTTCTTTCCGGATTGTGCTATAATAGGTAGGAAATCATAAATAATGACGAAATTTCAATCGCCAAAGCCTTATGATTTGGTAAAATATTACAGCGTGTGCTGTAGTTAAGAGGTGTGTTATGAAGAAGAATTTTAAAAGTATGATCAAAACCGCATTTATTTCCGTTATGGGTTTTGCCTTTGTCAATGCTCTGATAACAGTAATTGTCAGCGTAATGGCAATGAATAACGGTATGGAGATTACCGCCCTTGTTCCCGAAGGAACTGGCGCTGATGCGATAAGCAAGGCGCAGCTTCTTAATATACTGCTTATTGCAATTCCCTGCGTTATTTTCGTGCTTCTCGCAGTTGCCTGCATAATCATAATGATTTATCTGAACAAGGAAATAACCGCTCCTGTTGACGATATGGTTCAGGCTGCCGAGAAAATTGCAAACGGCGACATCAATGCTGAGGTTACATACAGCAAGGATAACGAATTTGGCGTTATTGCCGCTTCTCTCAGAAAAATGATTGAAAGCTCCAAGCTTCAGGCAAAGGAAATTGCGGCAATTGCAGAGGGCGACTTTACAAACGACATTACTCTCCGCTCCGAGGACGACGCAGTTGGCAAGAGCATAAGAAAGCTTAGCGACAACATTAACCACGTTTTCGCAAACATTTATCAGGGCGCAATTGAAGTAAACAACGGCGGCGAGCAGGTGGCTTCCGCATCGCAGAATCTTTCACAGGGCGCAACGGAGCAGGCAAGCACTATTGAGGAGCTTTCCGCTTCAATTGCCGAGGTAAAGGACGCTGTTCAGAACAACGCAAACAACGCCAAGGACGCACTTGAAAACGTTGCAAAGGCTGTTAAGGAAGTTGAAAACGGCAACCACGAAATGACCGAAATGCTTAAGGCAATGGACGACATCAGCAAGTCCTCCTCCGAAATTGCAAAGATTATCAAGGTTATCGAGGACATTGCATTCCAGACAAACATTCTTGCTCTTAACTCTGCGGTTGAGGCTGCAAGAGCAGGCGAGGCAGGCAAGGGCTTTGCGGTAGTTGCAGACGAGGTTAAGAACCTTGCTATGAAGTCACAGGACGCTGCACAGCAGACCACCGCACTTATCGAGGGCTGCGTAAGAAGCGTTGAGGAAGGCGTAATCAAGGCAAACTCCACAGCAAACGCACTCAACTCAATTGCACAGCACGAAAAGGAAATCGATAGAATTGTTTCCAAGGTTTCAAAGGCTTGCGAGGAACAGGCAACAGCCGTTGCACAGATCAATATGGGTATCGACCAGATAAGCGTTGTTGTACAGACAACCTCCGCAACAGCAGAGCAGTGCGCTGCAAGCTCCGAGGAGCTTACAAGCCGTTCAAGTATGCTCCGCTCCGAAATCGGTCAGTTCAAGGTTAAAGGCTCAGTTAAGGCAGCAGAATCCGCTCCTGCACAGAGAAGAGCCGCTGTTCAGGAACCCGCTCCTCAGCCTGTCAAGGCTGCTCCCGAGCCGGTAAGAACAGTTCCGGTTTCAACTCCAAGACCATCATCTGTAATCAATCTTGGCGACGACGACAAGTATTGATAAATGCGAATATACTGACAAAAATGCTCCCGTTGTTATGAACAGCGGGAGCTTTTGTATAGGGCTTATGTGGGTGAATTTCTTGCAAATTCAACTTAATGCAGCGTTGTAGGCAGTCCGTTTACCGTAATCTGCGGGTCGTCAAGATCAATTACAAGGCATCTTCTGCCCTCAATAACGCTTGTGCGGATTTTTTCGGTTGCCTCCTTGCTGATGTTTATGGTGATTTCCGGAGTTGCTACCACGGTTTTGGTGGAAACAAGATTTTGTGCGGTAAGCGCCTTTTCACCAGCGTTGTCCTTGTAAATCTTATGTACCGTCTGAAGCTTTTCGTCGCTTACTCCCACGTCGTAAAGAATATCCCTCAGCTTTATATCGTCAATGGAGGGCAGGTCGGAATCGTACTTGTTTTCGTCGATTACCTCCTTGATTTTCTCGTTTACCTGGGTTATAATCGTGTAGTCCAGCTCGTCCCCCACAACCTCGTTAAGCACCTTGCGAAAGGTTTCCTTTTCATCGTTGGCGGTCATAAGAAACTGACAGCCAAGCACATCGTCAACAATGGAAATATTGGGCTTTTTCGCTGATTTTGTGTAGTAAAGCACTTTGTTAATGTCGGCGGCGTTTTCGCTGAAAGCAGGGTACATAAAGCCGTCGGAGGGAGTTCTGCTTACAATGCGGTCGGTGTTGTGCTTTTTGAACAGAGTGTTTTCAATATCGTCGTAAACAAGGGTATCGTCCGCAATTTCAACAGGACAGAAGGCAGTTACAATAAAGTTGAAACGCTTTTCCGAAACATCAAGCTCCTCCTCGTTTTTGTCCCTTGTCATAACGTCATAGGTGAAATGTCCCGCAAAAATGGCAAAGGTGGACTCGTACTGAATGTTCTGTGTAATATGTTCAAGGAAACGGGTGTTCTGTTCATCGTCAAGAAGCTTTGACTGCAGGGTCTTGTACAGAATATTCTGGGCTCCGTCCTCCTCGTAAGCCTCCTTGTTAAACTCAAATTCCAGCATAGACTTGCCCATACTGCCGCTTATGCTCTTTTTTAGAGTGTCTAAAATTATTTCCGCTTCCTCAGCAGGCATAATTCCGTGAAGCTGATGCTTTGAATAGACTATATTTTTATCGGCGTCAACAAATGCGCAAAGAACGTGGTTAAGGGTCATAAAGTTGCTGGCTTCCGTTAAATTTCTCTTTATCTGTGCAAGGTCTTTTTTGTTCATTTTTGTTTTCCTTTCATAAAGTCAATGTATATATTTTATCACTTAAGCTTTTTCAAGTCAAGATTCATTGCATTTTTGCGCCAATTTTCGGTACTTTTCAGCCATAATGAGAAAAATTTCATATTACCTGTTGATTTTTTTGCAAATATACGTTATACTTATTTATAACAGATTGTAAACGTTTGCAATCAAAAACGACAGGAAGGTATGTATATGAAGAAACGCATTATTTCACTGGTTATGGCATTGTTCATTATGGCAGGGGCGGTATTGCCCGACTGCGGCTTCAACCCTGTTGAGCTTTTCACAATCGAGGCGGAAGCGGCAGAGGAAATCGGCGTTCCGCAGAATATCAAGGCAAAGGTTTCAGGCTCAAAGGTCACACTTACATGGGACAAGGTAGAGGGAGCAGACGCCTACCGTGTTTACAAGTACAACAGCTCCACAAAGAAATACACAAAGGTAAAGAACGTTGCAGGCGATAAGGCGGTTATTACAGGCTTATCAAGCGGCACACAGAAGTTCAAGGTTGCGGCTCTTGTAAAGATTGACGGTAAGTACAAGGCAGGCAAGGCTTCCTCGGCGGTTAAGGCGAAAATTGCTTCAAAGACAGCCATTGACGTTGCAAAGGAAATGGGCAACGGCTGGAATTTAGGCAACACAATGGAGGCGCTTGTTCCTACCTGGATAAGCAATCCAACCGTCAAGGACACAGAAACAGCGTGGCAGCCATTTGTCACCACCAAAGAGGCAATTGACGGAATAAAGGACGCAGGCTTTGGCTCTGTCCGTGTTCCTGTGGCTTGGTCCAACTTTATGTCCACCGACGGAAAATACACTATTTCAGAGGATTATTTCAACCGTGTTGATGAAATTGTGGGCTACGTCCTTGACAACGATATGTACTGCATTATCAACATTCACTGGGACGGCGGATGGTGGAGTGATTTTGGCTCAAGAAAGGAAGAAACCCAGAAAAAGGCAATGGAAAAATACACCGCCATGTGGACGCAGATTGCGGAGCATTACAAGGATTATTCCGACAAGCTTATTTTTGAGTCAGCAAACGAGGAGCTTGGCGGCGATAACTTCAGGCTGCTTGGCATAAGCAAGAGCTACGAAAAGACAAACGAGATAAATCAGAAGTTCGTTGACATTGTAAGAAAATCCGGCGGCAAAAACAGCGAAAGATTTCTCCTTATTGCAGGCGTAAACACCAGCATCAAGAAAACCTGCGACAAGAAATTTGTAATGCCCACAGACACAATCAAGAATCATCTGCTGGTTTCCGTTCACTACTACGATCCGTCAACATTCTGCATTGCGGAAGACCCAAACAACAGCTGGGGCTATATGGCAAGCTGGGGTACAAAGGAAGATATTGCCGCAATGGAAAAGTCACTTTCTGCAATGAAGAAGTTTACCGATGAGGGCTATGGCGTTATTATCGGCGAATACGGTGTTTGTATGGAAAAGAAAAACGGCAAATACACCGAAAAGAAGGGCACAGACACGTTTATCGAAAGTATGCTTGATATTTGCGACAAATACGGCTTCTGCCCAATGCTGTGGGATACAGGCAATTTCTATGACAGATATAAATGCGAATTCAAGAGCGAAAAGATAGCGGCATTGTTCAAATAAATATATACCCTCTGTATAGCAATATACAGAGGGTCAGTCTGTCGAAAAAGTCCAGAAACCTCTGGGCTTTTTCTTCATTATGTGGT
>JBJERI010000112.1:0-12961 GCA_051882195.1 Ruminiclostridium sp.
CAAAGGTAAACTACAAGCTCCGTGACTGGGTATTCTCCCGTCAGAGATACTGGGGCGAGCCAATTCCCGTTGTTTACTGCGAAAAGTGCGGCTGGGTAGCCCTCCCCGAAAGCGAGCTGCCATTAAAGCTGCCGGATGTTGAAAGCTATATGCCAACGGACAACGGCGAATCTCCTCTTGCAACGCTGGAAAGCTTTATCAACACCACCTGTCCCTGCTGCGGCGGTCCTGCAAAGCGTGAAACGGATACAATGCCCCAGTGGGCAGGCTCGTCATGGTACTATCTCCGCTACTGCGACCCGCACAACAAGGACGCCATTGCAAGCAAGGAAGCCCTTGATTACTGGATGCCCGTTGACTGGTACAACGGCGGTATGGAGCATACAACTTTACACCTGCTTTATTCACGCTTCTGGCACAAGTTCCTTTATGACGAGGGCGTTGTAGGCACAAAAGAGCCTTATATGAAGCGCACAAGCCACGGTATGATTTTAGGCGAGGACGGACAGAAAATGTCCAAGTCCAGAGGTAACGTTATTAACCCCGATGACGTTATCAAAACCTATGGCGCAGATACTCTCCGTCTTTACGAAATGTTTATCGGCGACTTTGAGAAAACCGCTCCCTGGAGCCCCTCAAGCATTAAGGGCTGCAAGAGATTCCTTGACAGAGTATGGGGACTTCAGGATATTATCATTGAGGGTGACGGATACAGAAAGCCCCTTGAAGCTTCTTTCCATAAGACAATAAAGAAGGTTTCAGAGGACATTGAGTCCCTTAAGTTCAATACGGCAATCGCTTCTCTTATGGCGCTTATCAATGAGATTTACGCACAGGGCAGCATTACAAAGGGCGAGTTCAAGACCTTTATCACACTGCTTAACCCATTTGCACCCCACATTACCGAGGAAATGTACAATAACGTATTCGGCGAGGTTCTTTCAAAGCAGCAGTGGGTAGCCTATGATGAGAACCTCTGCGTTGATGAAAGCGTTGAGATTGTCGTTCAGATTAACGGCAAGGTAAGAGTAAAGCTGACTGTTCCTGCAGGAATTGACAAGGATAAGCAGATCGAGCTTGCAATGGCTGATTCCGCCGTCAAGTCACAGATTGAGGGCAAGACCATAGTTAAGCAGATTGCAGTTCCGGGCAAGCTTGTTAATATTGTAGTTAAATAATTAGAACCGCCTCCGATTCATTTCGGAGGCGGTTATGTTATTATATCACTTTTTCTTTTTGGGCAATGAAAGTTCATCATACATTGCTTCAAACAGTCTTTGCGTAAACTCCCTGTTTTCTATTTCGCTTACAAGCAGCATTGGCTTTGCACCCTCGTATGGCAGCTCCTGCGGCGCACTGGGCATAAGAGCAATTGCGGCTTTAACAGGCTTCACAAGCAGCCTGTTGTCGCAGATCCCTCCTGCAACCCTGTCCTTGTAATATATGAGGTATTCCCCCATCATTGCCTTGTAGCTTATGCCCTCAATGTGGGATAGCTGCTCCTCGATGTAGTTCAGATATTCCTTTGTTGTCGCCATAGCTTCTCCTATTTATAAACGCCGTCAAGTCCCACATATTGGGGACAGCTTTTTCCCTCAGCCATTGCCATTCCCATAACAATTCCCACATGGCACATTGCATGGCGGAATTGCCCCAGAATCAGCTCCAGCCTTGTATATTTGCAATCAGGCGGCTTTTCCGTCAGCATTTCCGCTGTTATTTCCGAAAGATAATCCGTTATCTTAGCGGAAACTCTGTCAAAATAATCGGAAAGCTGTTCCTTTGAAACCGTAAAATCAAACTCCTTGTCAAGCTTGTCAAAATCCTTTGGAAAGCCCCTTGGCTCGGTGTAATCGTATGGATTTATAAACCACTTGTCAAGGGAATGTATAGTGTGATAAAGGTATCTGCCGTTCTGAACACCGTCGGCTTTTTGTGTAAGGTCGGCTGTCAACAGGGCGTTTCTCACGTTTTGGAGCAGTATTTCCGTCTGCTTTTTTATTATCTCCGTCATAGCTTTTCCGCCAGTTCGTCAAGCATAAGCAAAGCCTTTGTTTTTACCTCTCTGCCAGAATAAATGCCCTTGTCGGCATATTCAACCGCTTTTTCAGCCCATTTTGCGGCGTCCTTGAACTGTCCGTCCTGCTCCTTTTCCTTTGCAAGAGAAAGATAGGACATAGCAAGAATTGCACAGCTTTCGTCATGGAATGGGCTGCTTTCGACGCTCATCGGCTCTGTTATTTCAATGGCGAGAGTGTAATTTTCCGCCTTGAATGCGTCTTTTGCTTTAAGGAGAATTGCCACAATGCTGTCGTCAACAGGCTGGGCTTCATTGCCGTTTTCGTCGGGAATAAGGTCCTTTACGGGAATTTCAAGCACCCTTGCAAGGTATTGCAGGGTTTTTATGGACGGACAGGCAATGCCGCTTTCAATCTGACTGAGCATATTCCTTGTAATAAAATCCCCCACCACTTCGGACTGGGTCATTTTTTTCGCAAGACGGGCTTCCTTGATTTTCTTTCCTAATTCTGCGCTGTTCATCTGCTCACTCCCTTCAATATTGGTAAATATCATTTACTTATAGTTTAACACTTTATAAATAAAAAATCAACCCCTTTTTTGTAATTTTTTGCTTTTTCACAGAATATACAAAGGATAGGCCCATAAATTGTCACTTTGACGATTTTTCGGATTTGCCCCAAAATATATTGACTTTTGCATAAAAAGTGGTATAATCAAGGTAAATGATATTTACAGAATATCATAAAAGGAGTGATTATATGGAATGGTTTACTGATTGGTGGAGCGCTCTTGCGGTTTCGGAGCAGGTTTTGTACTGCATTGCAATTCCCGCAACTCTGGTGCTGATTATTCAGACCATAATGCTTTGCGTTGGCTTCGGAAACAGCGGCGAAGGCGTTAATTTCAGCGACACTTCGGGAATGGACGGCTTTGACGGCGATATGTCGGGCGATATGAGCGGCGGCTCGGCGGACTTATCGGGCGATACTGTGGCTGACGCAGGCTACACAGACGGCTCAAACCCGGGCGATTTCGGAGTAATGCAGCTTTTCACCGTGCAGGGTGTAATCGCTTTCCTGTGCGTTTTCAGCTGGACGGGACTTATTTGCCTTAAAGCGGGACTGCATATTGTATTTGCAATTATCGTAGGCTTTTTCCTTGGCTTTGGCGCAATGTTCGGCGTGGCAAAAATTATTCACCTTTCCACAAAGCTTGCCCAGAACGGCAACATAAACATAAAAAATCTTCTCGGTCAGTCGGGTACGGTTTATATTCCCATTCCGCCCAAAAATCAGGGAACGGGCAAGGTAAACGTATCTGCGGGAGAGCGTTTCCTTGAATATGACGCTATCTCCGACAGCGAGGAAATTCTCCCCAGCAACTCTCCCGTGCGTGTTGTTGACATAAGAGGGGGAATACTTGTAGTTGAAAAAGCTGAATAATCAGCAAAAAAATATTACGGAGGAAATTATCATGGATCCAATCATTTTAATTGCGATTTGCGTAGGCGCAGTAATTCTGTTCGCCCTTATCGCAGGCATTCTCTCACGCTACCGCAAATGCCCGTCCGACAAGGTACTGGTTATTTACGGTAAGGTAGGCAGCGACAAGAACGGTCAGGCAAGAAGCGCAAGATGTATCCACGGCGGCGCCGCTTTCATCATGCCAATTCTCCAGTCATACCAGTATCTTGACTTAACGCCCATTTCAATTAACGTTGACCTTAAAAACGCCCTTTCCAAGCAGAATATCCGTGTTGACGTACCGTCAAGATTTACCGTTGGTATTTCAACAGAGCCGGGCATTATGCAGAATGCGGCTGAACGTCTGCTGGGACTTCGTCTTAACGAAATCCAGGAGCTTGCAAAGGATATTATCTTCGGTCAGCTCCGTCTTGTAATCGCAACAATGGAGATTGAGGAAATCAATACGGACCGTGACAAGTTCCTTGTTGCCGTTTCCAACAACGTGGAAATCGAGCTTAAGAAAATCGGTCTTCGCCTTATCAACGTAAACGTAACCGATATTAACGATGAATCCGGCTACATTGAGGCTCTCGGTAAGGAAGCTGCCGCAAAGGCAATCAACGACGCAAAGAAATCCGTTGCCGAAAAGGACAGAGACGGTGAAATCGGTCAGGCAAACGCTCGCCGTGACCAGCGTATTCAGGTTGCAGCTGCAAACGCAACAGCTATTCAGGGTGAAAACACCGCAAAGGTAGAGGTTGCACAGTCCGAAGCGGCAAGACGTGAAAAGGAAGCGGAAGCCCTTAAGCTTGCAACAGCGGCAGAAGCTGTTCAGGCGGCAAAGGCAAAGGAAGAAGCATACGCTGCACAGAAAATCGCCGAGGAAACCCGTGCACAGCTTGAAAGAGCAACCCAGCAGGCTGATATTATCGTAAAGGCTGAAATCGCAAAGCAGCAGGCTGAAATCGCCGCAGAAGCAGAGGCTGAGGTTATGCGCCGCAAGGCAAAGGGTGAAGCTGACGCTATCTTTGCTAAAATGGAAGCCCAGGCAAACGGTGCAAAGGAAATCCTTATGAAGCAGGCGGAAGGTCTGCAGGAAATTGTTAATGCGGCAGGCGGCGAGGCTGACAGCGCCGTTAAGCTTATGGTTGCAGATAAGCTTGAAGAGCTTATGCGTATTCAGGTTGACGCTGTCAAGAACATCAAGATTGACAAGGTTACCGTATGGGATTCGGGCGCAAACGGCGACGGCAAATCCTCAACGGCAAACTTTATCAGCGGTCTTATGAAGTCTGTTCCTCCTCTTAACGAGGTATTCAAGCAGGCAGGAATGGATCTGCCCAATTTCCTCGGAACGGAAACGGCGGAGGCTGAAACGGCTGTAACGGAAGAAAAGGCTGAATAAGTTGATATGAATTAAACCCGAGAGTAGTTTCTCGGGTTTTCGTTTTTTATTCACTCCGCAATCTCCGCCAGCACCAGCTTTCCCCTTACAAAACCGCAGACAAAAAACCGTCTTTCGCCCTTTTCAAGCTGAATTGTCACCTCCGCCTTTTTCCTGCCGCTTTTCACGGTTATTTTGTGTATTCCCGCCCATTCGCCAAGGTTTACGGACTCGTTCTGAGGAATTATTTCAGTCTGTACTCCGTCAATGAAAAGAAGAAAGTCACCCTCGTAGGCGTCGTTTATAATGCGGCTGAAATTGAGCACCGCATTTTTCGGCTCTGTGCCCGCTTCGTTCCCAAGCCTTAAGGAATAAATAAACTCCCTGTCCCACAGCAAAACACCGTTTTTCGCCGCCAGGTTTTCCGCCTGTGCGGTAAAGCCGCTGTTGGTTATTACGGCGCAGTGGGTGCAATTGTAATAGCTCATTGAAGCGTAAGCCTCCTGCACCGCCTTAACGCCAACGGGCTTGCTGTAACGCTTGCACTGCACCGCCGTCCATTCGCCCTCACGGCTGATTAAAATGTCTGCGCCGTAATCCCCTGTTTCTCTTGTCATTGACTCAACGATATAGCCGTTTCGGGAAAGCAAATCAGCGCAGTAATTTTCAAATTCCTCGCCGCTCATTTCGTCCATTTCGTCTGTTTGGTCGGCTGCGTTTTTCCCTTTGGCAAAAAGGACAACAAGCAGAATTATAATTACAATTGCCGCCCCGACACAGATATAAATCATTCCGAAAGGCTCCTGTAAAGGGCGAGAAATTCCGCTTTTACATCGAGAAAATCACGCTGTGAAAAATCGGGGTGGGAATAAATTTCGGGAGCGGTTTCAAAAAGCCTTGCGTCCGCAAGCTTAACAAATTCATAGTAAAGCATACAGTCGTCAGCAGCTTTTACACGCTCCAAATCCTCCTCGTCAAGAGAAAGCCCGAATTTCTCCCATATTGTATTCTGCAGCTTATGCTCAATTTCAAGATAATTTGCAAGGTGTCGCTTAACGGGACGGGTAATGTCCGACAAATAAGCCTCGCTTGCGTCGTGAAGCAGGCAGGCAAGCTGCTGCTTTTTGGAGTAGCCTCTTGCTTTGCCCTCAAGAGCGCAGTTTATGGAGTGCTGCGCCACCGAAAAAAAGCTTTTGAAATGGCCGTTTGCCCTGCACATATAGGAAAGTGCGTGGGCGATATCCTCAATGAGGATATTTTCGGGCTTTGGGTCAAGGGGCGAAAAAAACTCCTTGTTTATTGTAAGTATGCAGTCAGACTGTTTCATCTTTTTCTCCTATAAATTCAAACCGGGTGTATGTTTTCCCCTCACGCTCAACCTTTTCATTCCACATTGAGGCAGGCCGCACCCATAATTCTCTGTTACCGTATAAGGCACGGTAAATTACCATTTCTTCAAGGGTTTCGCTGTTTTTGGCAACACCGATTACCTCGTATTTATTACCCTTGAAATGTCTGTAAATCCCTTTTTTTATTTCCATAGAGTTCCTTTCACAGTCTTGTTTTTTCGACTTTTTTCGATGCGGAAAATGTCGAATTGTGCTGTATTATGATGAATAAAAAGTTATTTTCCATTGGGAACAAATTTATTTTCAAAAAGCCTTGCATTTTTCAAAATTTTATTATACAATACTCTAAGAAGTCAAAAAATATCGATTTAAAAGGGGGCGAAAGACATAAGAGCCTGTACTTTTTTCGGAATAGATATAAATGATTACAGCTTCGGGCTGGACTATACAAGTCCCTCCTGCGTAAAGCTTAAAATCGCCCTTACACAGCTTATTCAGCAGCAGTATGTAAACGGAATAAAAAAGTTTTTCTCCACCTGCGAGCAGGGCGTGGAGCTGTGGGGAGCGGAAATTGTAACGGCTCAGATGTCCTTCGACAGCGAAATTGAGCTTGACTGCCTGCTTTCCTCCGAGGAGCAGCCTGTGAAATGGTGTCTTGACAATCAGGAGCTTTATTTCAAGGTGCTGGAGGACTGTTCAAAGGTGAAATACCTCCACGCTCACCCTGTGCCTGATTGCCTTGAAATAAGCCGCAAAAAGCTTATTGATTTAAGCACCAATGTAATTGCCGTAGTGCCCAAGGACAAGACCTATCCCGAGCTTGAATACGCAAAGGAAAAAGGCCGTGAAATTATTTATCTGTATGTAGATTAGCTTCGGACTGTTTTGTCCGGAGCTTTTCTTTCGCTTTGTAATAAAGGGTGTAAAGCTCCTGCACCGAGTTTTCAAGGAAATAATAGTGCCATATATAAGGTATTTCCAGCAAAAGAAACAATCCGCCAAGAAGCATTATAATATTTGGCTCTCCGCCCGAAAAAACAAGGCAAAGCACTGTCATAACCGCAAAGGTCATGGTTACAATAAGATGTACCAGCCTTTCGTGCTGATAAAAGCCGATTCTTGTGTATAAATCCTCGCAAAACCGCTCCCAGTCCGTTTCGGGAGAGCTTTCCTCAATTGTTTTCTTAACCAGCTTCTTGTATTCCGCAATTTCACTTTTCATTGGCTGTCCCTCATCATATCCGCAATCTGCGCCATAAGGTCGCTGTCCATATTGTTCTGTATAAACTCCGAAAGGTTATTGTCCTGTTTCCCCACGGAAAACCTTTTTCTCTCTGTAAAATCCTCATAATCACGGAGATTGTCTGTGTGATTTTTCCAGCTTTCCAGTATGAAATTGCCCTTTGTACGCAGGTCAACAGGGTTTATGGGTAACCTTACAAAATCCGCAATTCCAAGGCTCATATAGTTTTCAAGGGTATTTTTGTCCATATTGTTCATCAGCATTATTGTGGGGCAGTAGTCGCTGTCCCGTATTCTGCGTATCTGTCTTAAGGTACTGCCACCGTCCATATACTCCATATTCTGGGTGATTATCATAAGGTCGAAGGGCTTGATTTTTACCGCTTCAATGGCGGTAATTCCGTTGTCGCAGGAAACAATGCTGTGTTCCTTGCCGTCAAAGGTGCTTCTGATTGTTTCAAGCTCTTTTGGGTTTCCCGAAACTGCAAGAATCGTACTCATTTTTACCTCCTGCAATATAAATAAGAATTTTTTACAGTATAACATAAAACGGCGAAAATTTCAATAATGACTTGACATTTCTATACTAAAATGGTATATTTTTGTTAAGGTCAAGTGAAAGGAGAAAACAATGACCAAGGAGAAATTTGACGTTGAGGGAATGACCTGCGCCGCCTGTCAGGCCCACGTTGAAAAAGCGGTATCAAAGCTTAACGGCGTAAAAAGCGTAAGCGTAAATCTGCTGGCAAATTCAATGCAAGTGGAATACGAGGGAATAACCGAAAACGATATTATAAGGGCTGTTGAAAAGGCAGGCTACGGCGCAAAAAAGAAAGGCGCAGACAAAGTGCGGCAGGCTAAAACCTCCGCTTCGGCAAACCGTAATGCGGAAATGCGCTCTATGAAAATACGGCTGATCGTATCCTTTGTGTTTCTTGTACCTCTTTTTTACATTTCAATGGGCTCAATGGCGGGACTTCCCATTCCGTCCTTTATGAGCGGGCACGAAAACATTCTCGCCTTTGCATTTACCCAGTTTTTGCTTACGCTCCCCATAATGTTCATTAACCGCAAATATTACGAAAACGGCTTCAAAAGCCTGTTTCACCGCTCGTCCAATATGGACGCCCTTATTGCAATTGGCTCGTCCGCGGCGGTAATTTACGGCATTTACACCATTTACAAAATCGGCGCACTGTTAGGTCAGGGGGATATTCACGCCGCTCACGATGTGGGAATGAATCTGTACTTTGAAAGCGCAGGCACAATTCTCACGCTGATTACTCTCGGCAAATACCTTGAAGCAAGGGCAAAGGGCAAAACCTCGGAGGCAATTGAAAAGCTGATGAACCTTGCGCCGAAAACCGCTCTTGTGGAGCGTGAGGGAAAGGAAACCGAAATTGCCGCAAGCGATATTGTTGTGGGCGATATTGTGATTATCAAGCCCGGAATGAGCGCCGCCGTTGACGGTATAGTTGTTGAGGGCAGCGGTACATTCGACCAGTCGGCGGTTACGGGAGAAAGTATTCCCGTTCCCAAAAAGCAAGGGGACAAAATCATTGCCGCCACCGTAAACAAATCGGGATATTTCAGGATAAAGGCGGAGCGTGTGGGGGCGGATACCACCCTTGCACAGATAATAAATCTTGTGGAGGAGGCAACAGGCTCTAAAGCGCCTATCGCCAAGCTTGCGGACAAAATCGCAGGAGTGTTTGTGCCAGTTGTAATGGCAATTGCTCTTGTTGCGGCAGTAATATGGCTGCTTGTGGGAGAAAGCTTCGAGTTTGCGCTGTCTGTCGCAATTGCGGTGCTGGTTATTTCCTGCCCCTGCGCGTTGGGACTTGCAACTCCAGTGGCAATAATGGTGGGCACAGGCAAGGGCGCTGAAAACGGTATTCTTATCAAATCGGCGGAGGCTCTTGAAACTGCTCACAAAATAAATGCCGTTGTATTGGACAAAACAGGCACAATAACCGAGGGAAAAACACGGGTAACAGGTATTTTTTCTGACAACGAAAAGCGTTTGCTTGAAATTGCGGCAGGACTGGAGAAAAAATCCGAACACCCTCTTGCGGAGGCTGTACTTGCTTACGCAGAGGAAAAGGGCGTTAAAGGAGCGGAAATTGAGGACTTTACCGCAGTTTTCGGCAGAGGAATAGGGGGCAAAGCAGGCGGCAAAAGCTGTCTTGCAGGCAACCTTGCCTTTATGCATGAAAAGGGTGTTGATACGGCGGAATTTGAGCAAAAGGCTGATGAGTTTGCAAGTACGGGCGCAACTCCCATGTATGTTGCGGAGGAGGGCAGAGTAATAGGAATTATTGCCGCAGGAGATAAGGTTAAGCCTACCAGCGCCGCCGCTGTAAAGGCGCTTAAGCGGCTTGGAGCGCAGGTTATTATGCTCAGCGGCGACAACGAGAAAACCGCAAGGGCTGTGGCTTCCTCGGTGGGAATTGACAGGGTGATTGCAGAGGTAATGCCACAGGACAAGGAAAAACAGATTGCAGAGTTACAGAAAGAGGGCTATTGCACTGCAATGGTGGGGGACGGAATAAACGACGCTCCCGCTCTTGCAAGGGCAGACGTGGGAATTGCAATCGGCGCAGGCACGGATATTGCCATTGATTCGGCGGATATTGTTTTGCTGAAAAACGACCTTACGGATGTGGCAGGAGCAATTTCCCTAAGCAAGGCAGTAATGCGGAATATCAAGGAAAATCTGTTCTGGGCGTTTTTCTACAACAGCATAGGAATACCCGTGGCGGCAGGAGTGTTTTACAGCGCTCTTGGCTGGACCTTAAGCCCTATGCTTGGTGCGGCGGCAATGAGCTTAAGCTCTGTATGCGTGGTTGCAAACGCATTAAGGCTTAAGCTGTTCAAATTCAATAAAACTACCGAAAAGACAAAGGAGAAAGTTATGAAAAAGGAAATTATCATTGAGGGAATGATGTGCGGACACTGCAAGGCGCACGTTGAAAAGGCGCTTAACGGCATTGAGGGCGTAACGGCGCAGGTTGACCTTGAAAAGAAAACCGCTTATTGTGAAATAAGCGGCGAGGTAAGCGACAGCGTGCTTGAAAAGGCGGTTGCTGACGCAGGATATGAGGTTGTGAAGATTTCATAAAAAAGATGGGACGGCTGCAATGAATGTTGCGGCAGTCCCATTTCTCCACCCCAAAAACCGACCGCAAAAGACCGGCGAGAAGCCGTCAGATGCGATGAAACAATGCAGCGGCAAGGCTTTGTGCCTGCCGCTGTGTTGTTGAGGAAGCAGATGGCGGTTTATACTATTTCCTAATCAAAATATAGACAAGGTCTATATTTTGATTCCCACCGCAAGGCGGTGGGAGCGGCAAAGCCGCAGGAAAGTCGTTCAATACTAATTTAGTCAAAACCGCAGGTTTTGACTTGCCGCCCTTCGGGCGGCTCTCCTTATAGACTTTGTCTATAAGGAGATTAGAAATTAGTATTATCGTCGGTCTGCACTCACATTACAAAATTCAAAACAATCACTCTCTGCCGTCCCAGCAGTAGGTACACAGCTTGCAGGGCTCGATTCCCACAGAAGCAATCATATCGTCAAGTCTGTGAAAACGAAGAGATGTGAAGTTAAGCTCCTTGCGTATTTCCTCCAGCATTTCCTTGTAATTCTGGCTGTCGGGATTTGCGTAGTCAAGAAGCGTTTCTCTGCTTACGTTGTCACCCTCTCGCCTTGCAATAACACGTCTTGCAATAAGATCCATTTCGGAAGTAGAGCGTGAGAAATTCAGGTACTTGCAGCCGAAAAGGAGAGGCGGACAGGCAGGACGGATATGAACCTCCTTTGCGCCGCTCTGATAGAGAAATTCCGTTGTTTCACGAAGCTGAGTGCCTCTTACGATACTGTCGTCGATAAGCAGCAGCTTTTTGCCCTTGATAAGGGAATCAACAGGGATAAGCTTCATTTTGGCGATTTTGTTGCGCTGTGACTGGTTTACGGGCATAAAGGAGCGTGGCCATGTTGGAGTGTATTTGATAAATGGTCTTGCAAAGGGGATTCCCGAGCGGTTGGAATAGCCAACTGCGTGAGCCGTGCCCGAATCGGGAACGCCTGCCACCATATCGGGCTTTGCGTCGTCACGGTCTGCCAGCATTGCGCCGCAGCGATAGCGCATTTCCTCAACGCTTACTCCCTCGTAGGAGGAGCAGGGATAGCCGTAGTAAACCCACAGGAAGGTGCAGATCTTCATTTTGTCGCCGGGCTTTGCAATGGTCTTTACTCCGTCGGCGGTAACAAATACGATTTCTCCCGGTCCAAGCTCACGCTCGGCTGTATAGCCTAAATTAAGGTAAGCAAAGGACTCGAAGCAAACGCAGTGTGCGTCCTCCTTTTTGCCGATTGCAACAGGGGTTCTGCCCAGCTTGTCCCTTGCGGCGTAAATTCCCTCGGGGGTAAGGAGCAGAATTGTCATTGAGCCGTCAATAAGCTCCTGAGCGTACTTTATGCCCTCGGGAATGGTGTTCTTCTGATTGATTATCGCCGCAACAAGCTCTGTTGCGTTTACCTCGCCGCCGCTCATTTCAAGGAAATGCGTATGACCGTTTTTGTATATCATTTCAATAAGGCTGTCAACGTTGTTGATTTTGCCTACTGTGGTAATTGCGTAGGTGCCAAGGTGAGAGCGTACCATTAAAGGCTGTGGCTCGTAATCGGAAATGCAGCCGATACCCGATTTGCCCTCCATGTGGTTTACGTCCTCTGCAAATTTTGTTCTGAAAGGAGAATTTTCAATATTGTGAATAGAGCGATCAAAGCCCTTTTCTCCGTACATAACCATACCCGCACGTCTTGTGCCTAAATGGGAATGGTAATCTGTTCCGTAGAAAACGTCAAAAACGCAGTTTTCCTTTGAAACCGCACCAAAAAATCCGCCCATTTGTTTTACCTGCCCTTTTATAGATTTTTAGTAGATTTTTAGTATATCACAAAATTGCCTTTTACGCAATAGCCGCTGCCAAATTTACCGTTTGAGTAAGATTTTTGCCGCTTGAGCCAAAGCCGTTGACTATGCTGTGACAATATGTTACAATATGCTCGACTTAAAGATTTAACTGTGAATAGCACAGTCGTATTTTAGGTTATAAACATTTCTCCTTAATGAACTTATGTGCCGCTTGGGTGGGGACATCGGCAACAATGGTTCCGACCGTAAAACGGTACAATCAGTCTTTATTTGTGGTGGATAAAGGCTGACGCATAATGTATATTCGGATATATTATGCACAGAAGCGTCGGGTTTATTGCCCGATGCTTTTTTGTTGCCAATTATACTTTCAGCTCGTTTCTCATTTTGTCAAGAGCAAGCCTTGAAAAGCCTGCTTCAACGTCTTTTTGTCTGCGGCGGCTCAATGGAATTTCCGTACCGTCGGACATTTTCAGAGTGCTTTTAGATATTTCCTTTACCTCGTAAAGATTTACGATAATGCCCTTTGAGCAGGTGACAAAAAATGAATAGGCAAGG
>JBJERI010000113.1:0-12777 GCA_051882195.1 Ruminiclostridium sp.
CTTTTTAATCTGTTCCGCAAGCTTATAGATTTCCTCGTTCTTTTCGGGAATATCGCAGTCCAGCAGCACGGCGGCGTCCCTGTGGGAAGGTCCCTTTCTTTCCCTTGCCTTTTCAAGTATGCTGTCGATAAGCTCTGCATTGTGCTTGTTTTTTTCCGCATATTCAAGGGTTTCAGTAATTTCCTCGTGGTTTATAAATTCTTCTGCAACAAGTGATTTCGGGTCGTATTTATACATTTTCATTTCCTTTCAGTAAAAGAAGCGTGGTCGCCTCTTGATTCAACAATTTCATAGCCTGCCGACTTAACTCTGTTTTCAAGGCATTTTCTGCATTGGGCCGATTCGTCCCCGGTACAGATTTTGTTGTCGTAAAGCAGGTATTTTTTTCTCACGTCCGTGGGGGAGAGGTTAGGCATTACAACGTTTGCGCCAACCTTTAAGGCAAGCTCTCTGCCGTTAGGGTGAATCGTACCCAGCGCTGTTGTTGCAGGGAGCAGCACTTTCGGGAGCGCCAATCGCACAAGCCCCAGCATAAACAGTGTAAGCTCAACTGTGCCTTGTTTCATTTCCGCAAAGGGTGTTGCGTGGTGAGGCACAAAAGGACCTATGCCCACCATTTCGGGCTGTAATTTTTCCAGAAAGACCATATCCTCCGCAAGATTTTCTGCGGTCTGATAAGGCGAGCCTACCATAAAGCCTGCTCCTGTCTGAAAGCCGATTTTTTTCAGCGTAAACAGGCAGTCCTGCCTATGCTTTGCGGAAAGGGCAGGGGGGTGAAGCCTTGAGTAATGCTCAAAGTCTGCGGTTTCGTGCCTTAAAAGGTAGCGGTCTGCGCCGCTTTCATAATATCTGCGGTAGCTTTCCTCGCTTTTTTCTCCTATTGACAATGTAACGGCGCAATCAGGATATTCAGCCTTAATTGCCCTTACAATGCCGCAAATCATATCGTCGGTATAGAACGGGTCTTCTCCGCCTTGCAGCACAAAGGTTCTGAATCCAAGCTCATAGCCTGTTTTGCAGCAGTCAAGTATCTGCTCCTCGGAAAGCCTGTACCGCTCCGCTGTTTTGTTGCCGCACCTTATGCCGCAGTAATAGCAGTCGTTTTTGCAGTAGGAGGTAAACTCGATAAGTCCTCGGAGGTAAACGGCTTTTCCGTAATTTTCCTCACGGACTGCTGAGGACAGGGAGAAAATGTAGTCGGAAATCTCACCTCGGTTTTGTATAAGCCTTGCGTACTCCTCTTTTTCAAGATGTTTTTCTCGGTGTAATTTATCTGTAAGCACCCTTAATTCCTTTATTTTCATCACTTCTTTCCAAATAAAAAAAGCCGTGCCAAGGCACAGCTTTACTGTTAAATGTAAAACAAAAACGCCTTGCTTTCTCCTCAGTATTCTTCGGAGTCAGGTTGGTATTGTATATCCGATTTTTTCAGCGTTCGGTGAAAGCAGGCTCGCACCTTACGATGTCTTTATTAAAGTATAGCACACTTTGCTTTTCAAGTCAAGAAAAATCAGTTAAAGGTAACATAGCTTGGGTCAGCGTCGTCGGTAATTTTAAACTCGTCAACATAAAGGAGAGGAAATGGTCTGTCCTCGCCCTTTGGCTGGTGTCCGTGAATCTGCGCTGTTACCTCTGCCCATTGTCCCTCGGTAAATTCGGGAGTCTTGTCCTGACTTACGCAGACAAGTCCAAGGGTCTGAACGTCGTTTTCACAGCAGGTCATTGCTTTTCTGCCGATAACGAAGCAGCGGTCGGGATTGTTTCGTGCCGCCTTTTGCAGATAGCCTCTGATTTTCACTTCCTTGCCCTCGTAGCGCTCCGTATTTTCCATAAGGTCAAGATACCAGATACCGAAGTCCATATTGTCAATGTCAATAAGTCCTGCGTCAAGGTCAAAGGGCAGCTGATCCATTGTGTCGTACATTTCGCCGTTTGGCTTTTTGAACACAACCTCCGCTCCAAGACTGAGGGACTTGACGATACGGCGCATTGACGCCTGATTCATATTTTCGGTGCAGCGGTTGAAAATGACTGTATCCGCCCGCTTGAACTGCTCGGAGAAAATCATCTTCATATTCTTGAAATAAACGTCATAGGTCATGCAGTTTACGGCAATAAGCGTCTGCGCAATTGCAAGGTTGTCCTTCCACTGCATATCGTAAATTGTTTCGCATTTCCACATACCGTTGTATTCAACAAAAACTGCGTCGGGACGGTGCTTTTTATATAATTCGCTGACTTTATCCGCAGTAAATTCCGATTCCTTAAGGATATACTCTATTTCAACATAGTTATCCTCCATAAGCTGCTCGTTGTACTTTTTAGGACCCTTTTCGCAGCAGATAAGCAGAATTGTTCCTATACCCTCGAACATTCCCGCTTCAAGCACTTCCTCGATAAGAGAGGTTTTTCCGCTTTCAAGCAGTCCGTTGAAGATAAACACGGGTTTTTTTCTCATAGTAATGTCCTTTCCGTAAGAAAGATTTTATATAGCAATGTGCCATGTTTTTTGCATGGCACATAGTTTTGATTAAAGCATAAACAGCTTTGCAAGCTTTTCCTTGTCAAGCTTTACGCCGATAACGCAAAGGCTGCCGATACAAGCAGGCTGTCCGTCACGGATTTCAAAAGCTCCCGGTGTAAGGTCGTAATACAGCCACTTTCCGCTGCTGCACTGGAGAATGCCCTTTGCACGGAGAATTGTGCCGTATTCGGTGCTGTCCTTGTCCGCAAGAGCCTTGAGGATTGCTTCAAGCTCTTCCTTGGAGTATTTGCGTACCGTTTCCTTGCCCCAGCTGGTAAATACCTCGTCTGCGTGGTGGTGATGTTCGTGGTCGTGGTCATGACAGCCGCAGGTGCAGTTTTCGTCATGGTCATGGTGATGATGTTCATGTTCATGATCATGTTCATGTTCGCAGCATTCGTCATGGTCGTGATGATGATGTTCATGTTCATGATCATGTTCGCAGCATTCGTCATGGTCGTGGTGGTGATGTTCGTGGTCGTGTTCACAGCACTCGTCATGGTCATGGTGATGGTGATGATGTTCATGCTCATGGTCGTGTTCACAGCACTCGTCATGGTCATGATGATGTTCGTGGTCGTGGTGCGCTTCCTCTTCGCTTTCCTTGATAAGAGCGGCAACGGCTGAGCTGTGCTCGTCCATTGCGGCAAGAATCTGCTTGCCTGTCAGCTCGTCCCATGGGGTTGCAATAATGAATGCGTTGGGGTTTGTTTCCTTGATTTTGGCAATGCAGGAATCCGCTTCTGCCTGTTCGATAAGCTGAACACGGCTTAAAATGATTGTGCCTGCGTTTTCAATCTGATTAACGAAAAATTCGCTGAAATTCTCGAAATACATATCGAAGTTTTCAGCGTTTACAACGTCAACAAGGCTGTTTATTTCAAGGTCGCATTCTTCCTTTGCCTTTTCAACGGCTGTTACAACGTCGGACAGCTTTCCTACGCCCGACGGCTCGATAATGATTCTGTCAGGGTTATAGGTGTTCTGTACTTCCTTGAGCGCCTTGCCGAAATCGCCTACAAGTGAGCAGCAGATACAGCCCGAATTCATTTCACGGGTCTGTATTCCCGTTTCCTTTAAAAAGCCGCCGTCAATGCCTATTTCGCCGAATTCGTTTTCAATAATAACGATTTTGTTCTTGTCATAACCGTCGGAGAGAAGCTTTTTTATAAGAGTTGTTTTTCCTGCTCCGAGAAAGCCTGAAAAAATATCTACCTTTGTCATTTATATCGTCCCTTTCTTTTACAATAATAGTATTATTATACTACACCAAATACAAGTATAGTCACATTTTTTGCGTTTGTCAATAGATATAGTTGACATTCTGAAAAAAATGGATATAATTAGTATAGTATTACAATACGAAAGGATTAAAAATTATGAGCGAATGTTCACATGATTGCTCCAGCTGTTCAAGCAACTGCGGAGAGCGCAAGGAAAAACAGGATTTCAGAGAAAAGCCCCATGAGCTTTCCAGAATAAACAAGGTTATTGCCGTTGTAAGCGGCAAGGGCGGCGTAGGAAAGTCGCTGGTAACGTCAATGTTAGCGGTACAGATGAGCAGAAAGGGCTTCCACACGGCAATACTTGACGCTGATATTACAGGACCGTCTATTCCGAAGGCTTTCGGCGTTCACGAAAGAGCAAAGGGCATTGACGGTGGAATTATCCCGTGCAGAACCAAAACAGGCATTGATATTATGTCCCTTAATCTGCTTGTTGAAAACGAAACCGACCCTGTGGTATGGAGAGGGCCTATTATTGCAGGCACGGTAAAGCAGTTCTGGACGGACGTTATCTGGGATAAGGTGGATTATATGTTTGTGGATATGCCTCCGGGAACAGGGGACGTACCGCTGACCGTTTTTCAGTCCCTTCCCATTGACGGAATCGTGGTTGTAACATCTCCACAGGAGCTTGTTTCAATGATTGTGGGCAAGGCTGTTAAAATGGCGAAAATGATGGATATTCCAATTCTCGGCATTGTTGAAAATATGAGCTATGTAAAATGTCCCGACTGCGGCAAGGAGCTTCACATTTTCGGCGAAAGCAAGCTTGACGAGGTTGCAAAGGAATATGGCATTGAGGTAACGGACAGAATTCCAATTAACCCCGAAATTGCAGGGGCGGTCGACAAGGGCGAAATCGAGTTTGTCAAGGACGAAATTCTACAGAATAATATTGCAAAGATTAGCAGCTTATAAAAATAAATCACCTTTGATTTTTCATCAAGGGTGATTAATTTTTATAGAATTTTTTCCGCAAAATAAATCAGTCCTGCGGTGTAATCGGCGGTCAGATCGCTTTTGTACACAAATTCGGGCAGGTGCTGAGGCAGAATAAATTCCGAGCAGACAGCTCTTATCCGAGAAATATTTTCCTCGGTAAAGCGCTCTCCAGTAAGCACTATGACAATGGGATTTATCACCGAAACAAGGGCGATAATGCGCATTGCGGCGGTTTTGATAAAGCTTTCTTCGTCCTTGAGCCTTTCAAGCTGCATTTCGGGAGAAATTCCCTCTGCTGCCTCCATCTGCACCATATCTCCCGCAAAGCCCGAAAAGCCTTGTATAATGTTTCCGTTGCACACCGAGCCTGAGCCGGGCTGGCTGTTTTTGCCGAATTTGAGCAGAGTAACGGGCTGGCTTGCGTCAAGCTTGTTTTTGGAAAAATAGCCGATTGCGGCGGACTGCATATCGTTTTCCACCACCGCTTTTACACCGAATTTCTTTTCAATACGTTCTTTTAAGTCGTAAATGTTCAGCTCCGAAATTGCGCAGCCTAAAATCCTGCTGTCGTGAACTGTTCCGGGAATACCGACTGAAACCGCTCTTGTGTTGCCGTAACGCCGCATAAGCTCGCCGATTGTGCTGTTTATGGACTTTTCGTCAACAACAAGTCCTTTGCGCTTTCCTTGCTCCACAACCTGATAAACCGCATTGGCAACAGCGTAATTTATAACCGCCTCGCCGTCTTCAATGACGGGAAAAACACAGATTATGTGGAAATATTCGTGATTATAGACGTACTTTTTGGCAGGTCTGCCGCCGCTCGATTCCTCAAGTCCGTCATAGTCCGCCTCGTTTCGTGCCGCCATTTCCTCTAAAATTGTACCGCAGGTGGTGGTGCTTAGCCCTGTTTTTCGGGCGAGAATTGTTTTTGTGCCGTAGGGCAGCTTTCTCATACAGCGTGTTACGGCGGCAACATTCTGCTCCTTGATTATCCGTGCCATATTCTGCTTTTTTCTGCTCATAGGTCCTCCGTTTTATATAAGCGTTTGAAAAAGTATAAGCTTGTAAAAATCCCCGTATTTTGCCTGAAATACGGGGATTTGTAAGGAATCGGACGATGTTTTTAACACAGCGTTTTTATTTTATCTGATTACCGAGCCGTTGGGAACGTCGTTGTCAAGGAAAATAACCCTTGCGTCCTTGCCTACGTCGCAGGCAAGAATCATGCCTTGGCTTTCCTCGCCGCAAAGCTTTGCGGGAGCAAGATTTGCAACAAACACTATCTTCTTTCCGATAAGGTCCTCGGGCTTGTACCAAGCGGCAATTCCGGATACTATCTGTCTGCCGCCTCTGCCGTCGTCAACCTGCATTTTCAGCAGCTTTTTGGACTTTGCAACCTTTTCGCAGGCGGTGATTTCGCCCGAGCGGAGCTTTACGTTTGCGAAATCGTCAATCTTGATTATGTTTGCCTTGTCAAGGTCTTCGTCTTCAACAACAGGGGCTTTTTTAGGAGCAAGCATTGCGTTAAGCTCGTCAATTTCCTTCTGAATGTCAATTCTGGGGAACAGCACCTCGCCCTTCTTTACGGTAACATTCTTGTCAAGCATACCGAACCTTCCTGCCGATTCAAGAGTCTGTACGGCTTCATCTGCGCCTATCTGCTCAAAGATTTTCGGCGTTGTGGAGGGCATAAAGGGAGTTAAGAGGATTGAAGCGATTCTGATTGTTTCAAGGAGGTTATAGAGTACTGTTGCAAGTCTTGGTCTGTTTGCCTCATTCTTTGCAAGCACCCAGGGAGCGGTTTCGTCAATGTACTTGTTGGCTCTGGAAATTACCTTGAAAATCTCGGCAAGAGTGTTTGAAAGCTGAACCTCGTCAATACCCTTTTCAACCTTTGCCTTAAGGGAAGTCGCCATTGCAATAAGGTCTGCGTCAAAATCTCCTGCAAGACGGTCGTCGGGGAGAGTACCGCCGAAGTATTTGTCAACCATTGCAACGGTACGGGAAACAAGGTTGCCAAGGTCGTTTGCAAGGTCGGAGTTAATGCGGTTAATCATTATTTCATTGGAGAAGGAGCTGTCCGAGCCGAGAGGCATTTCACGGAGAATGTGATAGCGGATTGCGTCAGCGCCGTAACGCTCGCCGAGAACGAACGGGTCAACAACGTTGCCGAGAGATTTGCTCATTTTCTGACCGTTGAAGGTAATCCAGCCGTGAACTGCAAGGTGCTTAGGCAGAGGTAAATCCAGCGCCATAAGGATTGCGGGCCAGATGATTGCGTGGAAACGCATAATGTCCTTTGCAACCATGTGAACGTCCGCAGGCCAGAATTTGTCGAAGTCATTGTACTGTTCATTTTTGTAGCCGAGAGCGCTGATATAGTTTGAAAGTGCGTCAATCCAAACATAAACAACGTGCTTTTCGTCAAAGGTTACGGGAATACCCCATTTGAAGCTTGTTCTTGAAACGCAAAGGTCTGCAAGACCACCCTCGCAGCGGATAAAGTTGTTTACAAGCTCGGTGGCTCTTGTTTTGGGCATAAGGAAATCCGTTTCCGTAAGCAGCTTTTCAATTCTGTCCGCAAAGGGGGACATTTTAAAGAAGTAAGCCTCCTCCTTGGCGTCGATAACATCTCTGCCGCAGTCGGGGCATTTGCCGTCAACAAGCTGAGTTTCCGTCCAGAAGCTTTCGCAGGGAGTGCAGTATTTGCCCTCGTATGCGCCCTTGTAGATATAACCCTTGTCGTAAAGCTCCTTGAAAATTTTCTGCACAGCCTCAACGTGATAATCGTCTGTTGTTCTGATGTATCTGTCGTAGCTGATGTTCATATAGCTCCACAGCTTTTTGAAAATCTCAGTAATATTGTCAACGTACTGCTTGGGAGTAATGCCCGCTTCCTTTGCCTTAAGCTCGATTTTCTGACCGTGCTCGTCAGTGCCTGTAAGGAACATTACGTCGTAGCCCTGCATTCTCTTGAAGCGTGCGATTGCGTCGCAGGCAACAGTGGTATAGCAGTGTCCGATATGGGGATTGCCCGACGGATAGTAAATTGGAGTGGTAATATAGAATTTTTCGTTCATTATATCAAATCCTTTCGATTATACTGTTCTGATAGTGATTTGCACATTTCACATTCGTCCCTTTTCTTTTGGGAGTGTAAGGAGAATAATTACACCATAATATTTATTTTTCGCTTTCAGCATGGTCAAATACCTCCTTTTTGAGAAAATATGTGCAACTTTACATAGTAAACACTGCTCTAATTATATCACATTAAACCATTTTTGGCAATATGCTAAAATTTTTTGAAGAAAAATTTACATTTTTCATAAAAACCACTTGATTTTTTGTAAATTTTCTTGTAAAATATATATGTATATTTTAATCAATGCTGTTATATGCTCCCGGCGCCGTTGATTTTTATAATACGGAGAGCCAACCAAGGCTATACGGCACATTCTTAGAAAAGAGGATAATAGGTATGTCAAACAGACTTTTTCAGGGCGTAGTACATCAGATGAGAGACACTATCGGACGTGTTATCGGCGTTATTGACGAAAACGCAACGGTAGTAGCGTGCAGCGAGCTTTCCCGAATCGGTACGAGCAACGACTTTTTTTCAATAGAGTTAGGCGAATCCCATGACATTTTCATTCGTGACGGTTATACCTATAAGCCTTTCGGCGTTCACGTAAAGCCCGATTATGCAGTATTTGTGGAGGGAACAGACGAGGCGGCAGGCAAATACGCTTCAATCCTTGCAATCTCCCTTTCAAGCATTAAACAGTATTACGATGAAAAATACGACAGAAACAACTTTATCAAGAACATAATCCTTGACAACGTGCTTCCGGGCGACATCAGCATCAAGTCAAGAGAGCTGCACTTCAACGCAGACATAAGCAGAGTTGTTTTCTTAATCAGCATTATTTCTTCCAACGACGTATCAGCTTACGACGTAATTCAGAATCTGTTCCCCGATAAGAACAAGGATTTTGTTTTCAATATTACCGAGTCCGACATTGTACTTGTAAAGGAAATCAAGAACAATACCGATGTAAAGGACCTTGAAAAGCTGGCAAAGTCAATTTCCGACACACTTTCAAGCGAGTTCTTCACAAGAGTAAACGTTGGTATCGGCACTCCCGTTGTGGGCGTCAAGGACCTTGCACGCTCATTCAAGGAAGCGCAGATGGCTCTTGAGGTCGGCAAGGTATTCGACACGGACAAGACCATTGTAAGCTATGATAACTTAGGTATTGCAAGACTTATTTATCATCTGCCTACAACTCTCTGCGAAACCTTCCTTAAGGAAGTTTTCAAGAAAGGTTCAATCGAATCCCTGGACCACGAAACACTGTTCACAATTCAGCGTTTCTTTGAAAACAACCTTAACGTATCGGAGACCTCAAGAAAGCTGTTCGTACACAGAAATACGCTGGTTTATAGACTTGACAAAATCAAGAAGCTTACAGGACTTGATCTTCGTGAGTTCGACCATGCCATCATCTTCAAAATTGCACTCATGGTCAAGAAGTATCTGTCCGCAGACCCCGTTAAGTTCTGATTGAAACCGTAATAAAAGGTAGCAGAACCCTGACGTTTTTCTGACGCCAAGGGTTTTGTGGTGTTATCGGAACAGGAAAACGGCACTGAAAAAAGCAGTCAGTGCAGCTGCATCAAAAAGGAATGATTATTTTTAATGGTTGAATTGAAGAATGTTGACGTTCATTACAAGGACGGCGGCAGAAACGGAGTTGACGCCTTAAACGAGGTAAACCTGCGCATTAACGACGGCGAATTCGTGTTTATCGTGGGCAACAGCGGCGCAGGAAAAAGTACGCTGTTAAAGCTGCTTATGCGTGAAATTGTTCCCACAAGCGGCAGAGTTTTTGTAAACGGCTACAACCTTTCAAAGCTGAAAGGCAGGAAAATTCCCTATTTCCGCCGCTCTATCGGTATGATTTTTCAGGATTTCCGCCTTATTCCAAACCTTACGGTTTATGAGAATGTGGCCTTTGTTCTGCGAGTTACCGACCGCTCAAACAAGTACATACGTCAGAGAGTGCCTTATGTGCTCAACCTTGTGAAATTAAGCGACAAGGCGAAATTCTACCCCGGACAGCTTTCGGGCGGCGAGCAGCAGCGTGTTGCTATCGCAAGAGCCTTTGCCTCCGACCCGGGACTTATAATTGCAGACGAGCCTACGGGAAATATCGACCCCGAGCTTTCCTATGAGATAGTGGAGCTGCTTAAAGACATCAATCGCTGCGGCACAACAGTAATAATGGTAACTCACGAGCACGACCTTGTAAAATACTTCGGCGGCAGAATTATCAAGCTGAAGGACGGCTCGGTTGTGAACGATACCTACATAGGAGGCAGCGATGAAGGGGAGTAATTTTTCTTACCTTGTAAAACAGGGTGTTGTTTCCGTATGGCACAACAGAATGATGTCCTTTGCAAGCTTCTGCATTATGATGGTAAGCCTGCTGCTAATCGGCCTTTCCGTCCTTATTGCAATGGATATAAACATTGTTATCGGCAGCGCCGAGGAAAAAAACGAGGTGCTTGTCTATGTTGATTACAAAACCGATCAGACAACACTTAATCATATCGAGGACGTAATCAGGTCAAACGACAACGTTTCAAACGTGGTTTTCTATTCCGCAGACGAAGCGTGGGCTGACGAGCAGGAGGAAATGAGCAGGTATTCAAGCGAGTATTCCAAGCTTTTTGATTACCTTGACGAAAACCCAATGCCACATACCTTTAAGGTAACAATCGCCGACCTTACAAGAATAAACACAACTGCCGAGCAGTTCAGGTCTATTGACGGCATTGAAAGCGTTACTGCGCCTTACGATTACGCTACGTTCCTTGTAAGCATGAGAACAACTCTCGGTCTTATAGGCGGCGCTGTGCTTATTGCGCTTATTGTGGTCTGCGTTGTCATTGTGTATAACTCCACAAGAACCAGCGTTTTCTCCCGCCGCAAGGAAATAAGCATTATGAAATATGTTGGCGCAACCAACTCCTTTATAAAGATACCTTTCTTTATTGAGGGTATGTTTATAGGCGTCCTTGCAGGCGCTGCCTCATGGGGACTTACAAAGCTTGCTTACGAGGCTGTGGTTTCCTTTTTCTCTGAGGATATTACATTGTGGCAGGTACTGGGACTTGCAAACCTTATTCCCTTTGAAAGCGTTACATGGATAGTTCTGGGACTTAACTGTCTTGCAGGCGCATTGCTTGGCGCATTAGGCACAGTTTTCAGTATGGGCAAGCATCTTAAGGTATGACGTTTAATTGCGGCAGAATCCGGAATGGAGGTATGTAATGAAACGTAAAAAAATCAAGAAAATTCTGAAAGCGACATCTTTTGCTGTAATTTTTGCCATTTGCTGTGGTATAATAATACAGCCCACAGAAAACAGCGTTGTTCATTCTGTAACAACGTCTGAGCTTGAGGAAAAAATAAACGAGCTGAAAAAGCAGAATGAAGATATTGACAATCAGATTTCTCAGATTGACGCCGACATTGCCGAAAGTCAGGAGCTTCAGGATTTAGCTTATCAAAAGCTGGTCAATCAGAAAGAGGAAATTGATTACCTCAACAATCAGATTTATTACAAAGAGCAGGATATAAGCGACAAGCAGAAAGATATTGATGATCATGACGACAAAATAAAGCTTAAAGAGGCGGAAATCGAGGACAAGAAACGGCAGATTGCCGACCTTGAACAGCAGAACAAGGAAAATATCTACAAATTCGGTCAGATTATCCGAGTAATGTACATAACCTCAAACGAGGACGTGTTCTCTGTTCTTATGGGCTCTCAGGACTTCAACGACCTGCTTATCAGAACTGAGCTTATGAAGAATATCGGCGACCAGAACGAAAGATTTATGAACGAGCTGCTTGCCTCAATAGACGATTTGGAGGAAAAGAACAGACAGCTTGCCGACGATATCGTACAGCTTCAGGCGGAACAGAAAAAGCTTGAGGAAGAAAAGGCGGAGCTTGAAGCGGAGAAGGCAGACCTTGAATCCAAGTGCGCCGAAAGCAAGACCCTGCAGGCGCAGTACAACAGCGATTACAATACTTATTCAACCCAGATTGCAAACTTTGAGGCAAAGCAGGATAACCTTGAATATCAGAAAAAGCTGAATGCCAGTGAGGTTGCGGATTACGAGGAGCAGATTCAGGAGCTTATCAGAGCGGCACAGGCTGCGGCAAGCGGCGACGTTATTTACGATAACGGCGAATGGTTATGGCCCTTAAGCAGTCAGTATCATCTGATTACCACCTATTTCGGCTACGATTCCTGGAGAAACGGCAATCATTCGGGTATCGACGTTGGCAATTCGGGCATAAACGGCGCTAACATCTACGCTTCAAAGGGCGGCGAGGTTATCGTTGCAAAGCAGAGCTATGTTCCCGGCTACAGCTACGGCAAATACGTTGTTATCGACCACGGCGACGGATATTCCACACTGTACGGACACTGCAGCGAGGTTTATGTTTCCGTGGGACAAAAGGTTAATCAAGGCGAAATTATTGCGGCAGTAGGCTCAACAGGCTGGTCAACGGGACCTCATCTTCATTTTGAGGTTCGTATAAACGGCGTTCCGCAGAATCCGTTTAACTATGTTTCACTTCCGGGCTAAGACAAAAGGATGGACAATTTATGAACAAAAAGCTATCATTGGGCGTTACAATAAGCTTGATTGCAATTGCCTGTGCGATAACCTTTGTTGTGACAATGACAACCTCTCTGAATATGTACAACCGCAAAATTGCAGGCGTACAGCAGCGTGAGGAAATTTATACAAAAATGGAGGAGATAGACTCCTTTGTAAGAAGCAACGCCATTGCCGACGTTGATGAGGACGAGCTGGTAAACAGCATTATGAACGGCTATATTAACGGCATTGACGATGATTACGCAAGATATTACAGCGCTTCCGAATACTATCAGAAGCAGCAGATTGAAAGCGGTACGCTTATCGGCACAGGCA
>JBJERI010000114.1:0-12771 GCA_051882195.1 Ruminiclostridium sp.
CTGCGTCCCCTGCCCTTGCCGCCTCTACTGCTGCGTTGAGAGCAAGAATATTGGTCTGGAAAGCAATATCGTCAATGGTCTTGACAATCTTTTCAATCTCCACGGACATATCGGTGATTTCCTGCATTGAATCAAGCAGCTCCTTCATGCTTACATTGCTGCTTGCAACGCACTCTCCCGCCTCGTTGGAAAATTCCTTTGCCTTGACCGCATTAGTGCTGTTATCGTTTATCTGCGACATAAACTTATCGGTAATATCCGTCATTTCCTCAACGGTCTGTGACTGCTCTCCTGCGCCCATTGCAAGAGAGGAGGCTGTGTCCGAAACGCTGTCTGCGCCCAGGGTTACCTGTGTTGAGGCGGAATTTATACCGCTTATTATTGAGCCGATTGAAGAGGAAATATCCTCGATTGACTTCCTTATTGAGGTAAAGTCGCCTACATATTCGGCGTTGAAGCTTACGTTGAAGTCGCCCTGCGCCATATTTGAAAGGTTGCGGGAAATATCGTCAACGTACTTCTTAAGCTCTCTGTTGGTATCTGCAAGGTTGTCGCAAAGCTCGCCTAAAACGTCGTTTCCGTGATAATCGGGAACATAGTTCAGATTGCCCTCCGCCATGCTCCTTGCCGCCGTCTGAAGTCCCTTGATAGGCTTAAGTCCACGCTTGATGATTGTGACTGAAATGCCTATCATAGCAAGTATGCCCGCAAGGTTTGCAAGGTTCTGATAAAGAGTAAGAGCGTCCTCTGCGGCTTTGTAGGTGGCAAAGTCGATTGCGTAGCCCAAGGTCCAGTTAAGAGTGGGGAGAATTACCGTTGCGACAGCTCTCTGAACGCCATCGTAATCTGTCATAACGGTTACCGAGTCAACAGGCTGTTCGTTGTTTGCATAAGCCGGTACGTCGGAAACGGAGGTAAACCTTGTTTCCTTGCCCTCGACCTTGGGAGTAAACTCCTCGTTTCTGTGTACAAGAATGTGTCTTTCGCCGTCCAGCAGCATTGGGTATGCGTTTTCGGAAATGTTCACAGAGGAGCACTTTTCAATAAGCTGGTCAACGTAAAGGTCGGCGCCCACAACTCCGTAAAGGGCTCCGTCCTTGTAAACTGCGCTTGCCACCGTTACGATCATTTTTCCCGTAAGGTAGTCTATGTAAGGAGAAGTGCAGACTGAAGCGCCCCCCGCCGCAACTGCGTCAAGATACCAGTCACGCTTTGTAACGTCAAATTCGGGCGGCAGATCAACCTCCTGTGTGAAAATCGTAACGTTTTCGGGGTACGCCATATATGCTTCGTAAACGGCGCCGTTTGAATTTTCACGGCCTATCTGCAATATCTTCTGGGTAGTGGGCTTGTCCGCCTCGATTGCAGCAATAGTGCCGCCGCAGGAGCGAATATTTTCCTCCTGTGCGCTTATCCAGCCGTCAACATCGTTTGAAGCCGCTTTCAATGCGTTTACAACCTTCTGACTGCTTTCCGCTTCAAAGGCGTTTTTTGCCGCAATAAAGGTAATTGCCGAGGTAATAATCATAATAACCGTCATTGAAAGGCAGACGCTTGTTATCATTTTTTTGTCGATACCCATTTTCTTCTTCATACTGCACCGTCCTCAATATAATAATTCAGCCTGTGTATTATTTATTAGTATAACACAATTGATAATATATGTAAATACTTATTGTGAATTTTTGGGCAATTTTTTGGTTATTTCCTTACAAATTTTTGTATTTTACTATGCAAAACCCAAAAAGTATGATATAATACTGTATAATAATTTCCAAAAGTAAAAAAGGCGAGAGGTTATCCGTGAAAAACAATAACATTTTACATAAAATCCTTAAGCTTATTCCCCACATACTCCTTGTGCTTATGGTGGTAATCATTACAGTGACAGGCTTTCCCGAGGAGCTTGAAATTATGGCGGAGGACAATTTTTATCAGCGCCCGGACGTTATTCCAAGCAAAATAAAGATAATCGCCATTGACGAAACCACACTTGATAAGCTGGGACCCTATTCCCAATGGGACAGGAGCTATTTTGCGGAGCTTATTGAAATACTCAACTCAAACCCAAACGCAAAACCCCTTGTAATCGGAATGGATATTATCTTTTCGGGAACGAACAACTCCGAGGGGGATTCAAGGCTTGCGGCGGCGGCTGAAAAGGCAGGCAACGTTGTTCTCGCCTCAAAGCTTGAAACAGATACACGGATTGTAAAAACAGAAACAGGCTACGGCGTTCAGTCCTACGTCCGTGACAATATAACCGCCTATGAGCCCTTATGCAATGTGTCCGAATCGGGCTTCACAAACATTATCCTTGACGACGACAGCTATGTAAGGCGAGCCTACACCACCATACAATACGAGGGAGAAACCTACAAAAGCTTTTCCTACCTTATTGCCGAAAAAGCGGCGGAAAATCCCGAAATACTGCTGTCATTGCCGCAAGTAACGGAAATACGCTACACGGGAAAGCCGGGGGATTTTGAAACAATACCAATGTCAAAAGTCCTTGACGGCACGGTGCCCGTGGGTTATTTTGCAGACAGCATTGTGCTTGTGGGCGCTCACGAGGAGGGTATGCTTGATTCCTACAAGGTGCCAATCGACCATTCAGCCGAAATGTACGGCGTTGAATGCCATGCAAACGTGATATGGGCATTCCTTGAGGGCAAAAGGCTTTACGCTCCCCCAAGGTGGGCTGAAGCGATAACCGCAGGAGTTATTGCCGCAGTATTCTGCCTTATAATGAGCAGGAAAAGGCTGCGTTACGGCGTAATTGCCCTTGCCGCAATAGCAGTTGGCTATCCCCTTGCAGCAGCGGTAATTTACAGCGCTGCAAGCCTGCGCTTATCCCTTTTGTACATTCCTCTTGGTGTTGTAATTCAGTTCCTTGTTTTCCTGCTTATGCGGTATGTTGAGGTGCAGAAAAAGCGTGCGGACGAAATGCAGACCATGCTTTTCTCAATGGCTGATTCAATGGCGGAGGCAATTGAGGGACGTACTCCCTACAATGCAAACCATACCAAAAACGTTGCAAGACGATGTATGGAAATGCTGGACTACATAAACCGTATGCACAGGGAAAAACGTACCGCTCTGCATTTCTCAAAGAAGGACAAAAACCAGATGTATCTTGCGGCAATGCTCCACGATGTGGGCAAAATGGACGTGCCCCTTGAAGTAATGGACAAGCCCACAAAGCTTGGTCATCACGAAGCCCCTCTCCGCTCACGGCTGGAAATAATCACTCTTAAGCTGCAGAACGACGCCCTTTCGGGAAATATTCCAAAGGAGCTTGCAGAGGAAAAAATCGGGGAAATAAACCTGTTTCTGGACAGGCTGGGCAAGTACAACTGCGGCTGTAAGTTAGATGATGAAAACTGGGCGTTTATAGACAAAATGTGCGCTTCGGTCTATCGCTCCCCAAGCGGCGAGGAAATCCCTTATTTATCGGCGGAGGAGGCTGCCGACCTGCATATCATGGCAGGCACGCTTTCAGACGAGGAGCGACATATAATGCAGAGCCACGTTGTATATACGGACAAAATACTAAAGCATATAAGCTTCGGGGCGGATTACGGAAATGTCCGTGAAATGGCGGCAAATCACCACGAGCTGCTTAACGCAAGGGGCTACCCCAACGGAATAGGCGCAGACAAGCTGGATGTAATGACAAGAATACTGACCATAATGGATATTTACGATTCACTTATTGCGGACGACCGACCCTATAAAAAGGCAAAGCCGGTAAAGGTTGCCTTTGACATACTTGACGAGGAAGCGGAGGCAGGAAAAATCGACAAGGACCTGCTTGCAATTGCCAAGGAAATATGGTTTAAGGAAGAATAAACGGAGGAAATGAAATGGAGAAGAAAGCAAATCTTAAGAAAATTCTGCTTATTGCAATACCTATTGCGGTGGCTGTAATCGCAGGAGTTATTGTCCTTGCGCTGGCTTTAGGCAATAAGGAGGAGGTTTACCGCCTAATCAGGATAAACGGCTTTGAGGGGGGAGTAAGCGTTTACCGCAACACTCTGACTATGGACGCCTTTGACGGAATGCAGCTTATTTCCGAGGATACTGTGGAGGTGGGAAGCGAGGCCTTTCTTGAACTGCTTGCAGACGAGGACAAGCACATCTGCGCCGAGGAAAACACAGGCTTTACCCTTATTTCCACAGGCACAAGCGAAAGCGGTTATCTTGGTGTAAACCTGCTTTATGGCAAGGGGCTTTTCACCATTGACAACAAGCTTGGGGAAAATTCCTCATTTGAGGTAAAAACCCCCAACGCTACCTTAAGCGTGCGGGGAACGTCCTTTTCCGTTGAATATAACATGGCACTTGGCGAAACCAACGTTGAGGTGTTTGAGGGAACAGTGTGGGCTTCTCACGACGGAACAGAGGATATACTCAATGCAGGAGATACCATTGTTCTGACGGGAACAGATACGGCAGGAACGGAGTTAGGCGGAAATGATATACCCCAGCTTATCTCGCCTGAAGAAAACAATGACACCCCCGTATTTGTGCTGACCCATTACTTCCAAAACGTCCCCGACTACTGGAATGACGTAGTGACAAAGCTGGAATACTACCCATATGAAACCTCTGTGGGAGAGTATATGACCTTATCTCTTGAGGGCAGCGACCCCGACACAATGACCCCACTTGAAAAAAGCGTTTATGATGTTTATGTGACCTATACTGCGGCCCCTATCGGTATGGTACAGTTTGAAGACGGAAACGCCATACTGGAAGCCTATGCCGATAACAACGATTACAGCTGCGGCGGCTTGTACCCCAAGGATGTTTCCGTATGGTTTGACGACGGAGGCGACCACATTATTTCTTTAAGCGACGGTATGAGCGGCGAAAGGTTTGCTTTTTCAAAGGTACAGTTAGACTGGGTATATGGGGAAATGTCGGAGGAATACTGGGAGGAAACCGCCTCATATTTCCCCAGCATTAAACGAGGCGACAGGGTTTACTCACTTGTAGGCGCGTCCTTCACCTTCTTTAAGAACGACGGCAGCGCTCCTTTGGGGGCGGCTGCCGATGAATCAAACGGCGGCTCGGGATCAGAGCGCATAGAAATGGCGCCCATAGTAATGGAAATAACCAAGACCTACCGTTATTATCTTCGTGAAACCACTCCAAACCCCGAACCGGGCGTAGAGGTGCTGATTTCCTCCGACAGCTACAATGAAGGCAACAACTTAGGCGCAGACTTTTTTGTATATGACAGCTTCGAGCCCGACCCGCTGAGCAAGCTTGCCAAGGAAATAAGGGAATTGTACATTGAGCCTCACAACGAGGAAATAGACGATTTCTTCAACGCCAACAAGGACGCCGATTTAGCCGCCTTTGAAACAAACGGACGGTGCGCCTATACGGACGTAACGGACTGGTTCCCCGAAACAATCACTGTTTACGGCTCGGAACGTGACTACATCTGCCGCATTGAGCAGGTGCAGATGCATAACAACGAGGAAGTCGTATCGGTCAATGAAGATTTCAAGCCCGAATTTTTCCCCGTGGGCTATTACAGAAATATAGGCGGCGAATACTTCTGCTATGTTGGCGGAGTAAGATTTACCGTTTGGGGATATATTGAGTAATTAAAAATTAAAAATGAATAATGAACAATTGTGGTATAGGCTTCGCCGATTATTTTGAAAAATATGATTATAATGTACTTTTCAAATCTGTTCCCCAATGGCACACCACAACTATTCACAATTCAATATTCATTATAAAGACAAAACCGACTTCGCATAAGCAAAGTCGGTTTTTCATTTGCTCCCGTTTTCAGCAAAGAACGCAGAGATAATTATTAGTGATAATCCACATATTTATTCAAGGTCTTTTTGTCAAATTGAAGAATTTTCACAAAACTATTTACAGCTAAAGGAAACTGTGCTAAAATAAAATATAAGCAGATATGCAATTCCACCGCCGCAGACGGTGAGTAAAAACACTGAAAGGAAAGAACGCTAATGTCCAAGAATATCCTTATCACGGGCGGAGCGTCCAGCGGAAAAAGCCGCTGGGCGGTGACAAACTTTTCCGCATGCGACTACGTTCTCTATCTGAGAGTGGCAAAAGCAGTTGACGCAGACACCCTTAAGCGTATCGAATACGGCAACAGACAGAATATGGTGGAGTGGGACATTGTCACAGATGTAACCGACGAGCCTGCCGAGAAAATCGGCGACCACAAGTTCGTTATCTTCGACAGCCTCTACGCCTACACCAAGGCCTGCATTGCTGAAATGTGCCCCGACATCTCAATGCTTGACGAGGACAAGGCAAAGGCAATCGAAAGGCGAGTTATCGAGGACGTGGAGAAAATGCGTGACAAAATCGAGGAGCTTGACGGAAGCATGATTATCATTACTCTTGAAACAGGCTTCTCCGTTACCCCAAGCGACCCCTCTCAGGCGGCTCTTCGCCGCATTCTCGGCATAATCAACCAGCGAATTGCCAACACCTCCAATGAAGTGTACTTCTCCGCAAGCGGAATCCAGTTCAAAATAAAATAATCTGAAAGGAAATACTCATCATGACCTTTGAAGAATTCATTATGCAGGCGCGTGAAATGAATGCGTCGGATATTCACCTTACCGTTGGTCAGCCCACCGTTGTCCGTGTAAACGGCGAACTCAGGAAATACACCGAGCTTTCCGATCAGGTGGTAAACAGAACTATCCTCTCAATTCTCTCCGCAGAGCAGGAAAAGCAGCTCACCGAGGGCAACGACATAGATTTCTCCTTTGAGCTGAAAAACGGCGCAAGACAGCGCGTCAACGTATTCAGACAGGGCGGCAGGCTTGCCTGCTGCATTCGTCTGCTGAACGCAGAAATTCCCACCCTTGAGGAGCTGAAAATGCCCCCTATTCTTACTGAGCTGGCGAAAAAGCGCCGTGGTCTTATCCTTGTAACAGGTCCTACGGGCGCAGGAAAATCCACCACTCTCGCAGCTATGATTGAGCATATCAACAAGACCCGTGCCTGCCATGTCATCACCATTGAAGACCCAATTGAGTACCGCTATCGTCAGGATAAGGCTACCATTCATCAGCGTGAAATCGGCAAGGATGTTCCCTCCTTCAGCTATGCCCTGAGAAGCGCTCTGCGTGAAGACCCCGATGTTATCCTTATCGGTGAAATGCGTGACTACGAAACAATCTCCCTGGCAATGACCGCCGCCGAAACGGGACATCTTGTTTTCGGCACTCTGCACACCTCCTCGGCAGCGCAGACAATTGACCGTATTATTGACGTCTGCCCCGCTCACGCACAGGAGCAGGTGCGCACCCAGCTGGCAAATATGCTCCAGGGTATCATTGCACAAAACCTTGTTCCCCTCTCCGACAAGAAGGGCAGAATTGCCGCAGTAGAAGTGCTCATCGGAACGGACGCAGTAAAGAACCTTATCCGCTCCAACAAAATTCCACAGATGGAATCGGTTATACAGGGCGGAACAAAGCACGGAATGCAGTCCTTGTCAGACAGCCTTGCAAAGCTGTATCAGGCAAATCAGATTTCCTACGAAACCGCACTTGAATATTCAAACGACCCCACCGAAATGGAAAAAAAGCTGCCGGGCGGCAGATAATTCACACAGGGAATTGCTATCCTCCCAAAATATTCGGTAACCTTAAATATGAAAGCCACCTTTCACAAAATGGAAGGCGGCTTTTTTATCATTACGTCTGCCCTATAAAGGCAAGGAATTTCGGCATTGGAAGCGGCTCGGAATAATAATAGCCCTGAATATAGTCAATGCACTCACGGTTCATTTCGTCAATTTCGTCCTTGGTTTCAATTCCCTCCGCAACCAGCTTTAAGTTCATTCCGTGGGCCATTGAAACCACCGCGCGGACAACCTGCTTCGCCTTTGGCGAATTGAAGAATGCCTTGGACATATCGTAATCCAGCTTGATTATGGAAACAGGCATTTCAACCACATACATCAGATTGGACTGTCCCTTTCCGAAATCGTCAAGGGAGAAGGTGAAGCCATAATCAATAAGCCGCTCCATATTCTTCATCAGCACCGCTCTTGCGGTAACGGAAGCAGACTCCGTTATTTCCAGATTGATAAGGGACGGGTCAACGCCGTACTTCTCTATAATGCCGATAAGTCTGTCCGCAAGATCGGGCATTTCGCACTGTACAACGGACAGATTTACCTCGATATAGTGTATTCCAAGCCGGATGGCATTGGTGTTATTAAGAAAGCCGCATACCTTTTCAAAGACCCGTTCCCCAAGCCGCACAATCTGTCCGCTTCCCTCGGCAATAGGAATGAACATTGCGGGAGAAAGCAATCCCCCGTCCTTTTTCCGTATGCGCACCAGTGCCTCTGCGGAGGTAAACCTGCTTTCCGTATTGGAATATATGGGCTGGAGGAAAACCTCTACTCTGTCCTCCGCAAGGGCCTCAGAAATCTCCTGCTCAATAACCGAGCGTTCACGATAGCCCTTGATAACATTTTCGTCCGCAATGAAAATTTCGTCTGTTGCCTCCGCATAGTTTGTGTTCACAAAGGAGAGGAACTGAACCAGCTCCCCCATAAGGTCAAAGCTTTCGCCATGCTCCACAAGAACGGCGGAACGGCTGCTTCCGGACACTCCCAGCTTGTCCAGTCTTTCCCAGAGCTGCCGGCTCGCCTTCCTCAGCCAATTAACATTGCAGGAAATAATTATAAGGTCGTTTACGTTTCTGAAAACAAAAAGCTCCTTTTCCCTGGTCAACGGGGCGGCGGCTCTTTTGATTACGCTTTCGGCATAGTCGCTGTTTTCCTTTGAGTCTGCGTCCTTTATCCGCACCTCAAGCAAGGCAAACCTTGTCTTTTTCTCGTAAAGCTGCTTGGAAAACTCCGCAAGGGCGTAGGAATTGAAGCAGCCCGTCCGCCTGTCAAGGTTGGATTCGGGGTTTTCCAGCGTAAGAAACAGAATGAGCATTCCCACAACGGAGGCAAAGCCTACCACAAGCAGCTCGTTGTTGATATACTGGACAACCGCCGCCGCAATCCATACAGTCATCCACATTCCCACCGCAAAGCGCCTTCTCCTGTTGATTTTCTTCCAGAAGAAAACAATAATGCCAAGGGTAGCAAATATATGCAGCACTGCAAAAGCATAAACCGTCAGCACCGAGGGACCGTAGGTATAAACCTCGGTTTCGGTTTTGTGGATATAAATGGGAAGAAAGGCGATAATAAGGCTCTGCACCAGCATTCCCACAAACAGCAGGCGGGTTATGAAAATATGCTTTTTTTCACCCCAAAGGTCGGTCATAATGTAGCTCAAGGCGCACACCGCCTCCCATATCAGCGACATAATATACAGCTTGCAAATGGTTATAACCAACGGCAGGGGCAGGCTGTCCATATAGTTTATCACAACAAGGGATAGTATATCCAGCGAAAGGCTGATTATGGACACATACAGCGTCCTGCGGAAAACCTTTTCGGAATATAGCTGCAGGGTTTTATTGCTTTTGTAGAATATGAACAGAAGCGCCAGAATAAACAATCCAAAGGACTGAATTTGTATATTCATCTTTGTTCCCCCGAAATATGCAATATATAATTCTGCGTATAAAATCTTTTACGATACATTCTATATTCAATTATATCACAAAAATAAAAAAAATCAAGCAGATTGACTAATTTTGTCAACATTTTTATTAAGTTTATGCATATTTTGATGAATGAAGCTTGTTTTTAAGGCAAGGGGAGATATGGGCGTTATTTGAAAGGCATAAAAAAAGCCCGATTTTGGTCGGGCTTTACAGCGTGATGAGGGGCTCGGCAGTAAGTGTTGTATAGAATAGCATTGTTGAGGTGCGAAAAGAAAAAAATAAAGCTCGCTTATGGTCGGGCTTTACAGCGTGCCGAGGCACTCGGCTGACGGGACTCTGAACCCGGCAGGTTCGAGTTGCCGACAAGTTCAGCAAAAAAACAGCCCTGCCTCGATAACTCGCTCGGCAGAGCTGTTTTTTTGGAGCTTGTGACGGGACTCGAACCTGCGACCCGCGCATTACGAATGCGCTGCACTACCAACTGTGCTACACAAGCGACTTACTATTGCAATAAATCACAAAATGTGTTACAATAAACACAACATATATATAATATACCAAAATCACGATTTTGTCAAGATGGGGTGGTAATATAAATACAAAAAATAAAGCAGGCGTCGTTATTTTGTGGATTATTGCGGTGATAATGCTGATAGCGGCGCTTTTTCTCATAACGGTGGCGGTAGTATTTTCGGTTGGCGGAGAAGCGCCAAGCCTTTTCGGATACAACATTTACCTTGTTAAGACGGACGCGTTCAGCGTGGTTGCAAATGGTGACGCAATAATTACGGAAAAGGTCAATCCCGATGAAATAAGCAGCGGAAATATCGTCATTTTTTCGAACAGCGACAGGACAATAATCGGCGAAATGCAGTCGAGCGCCCTTGTCGAGGGGATTTACAGCTTTTCCGTCAAGGACGAGAACGGCGGGCTTTATACCCTTACCCAGTCACAGATTATCGGCAAGGCAATGTACGTTTCGCCAATACTGGGAACGGTGGTTTCCTTTGTTTCATCGCCTTTGGGACTGCTGATGATTGCGGTTATTCCCTGTTTTATCATCATTCTTTTTGAAATTTACAAGCTGTTCCACAAGGACGATGATGAACCCATTATCGAGCCAATTCGCAAGCAGGACGAAATCCCCACCTACATACCAAAGTCAAAAAGCGTGGCTGTGAACGCATATAAAAGCAGCGTAAACGGCAATGCCGAAGTGGAAAAACAAAACGTTTCCCGAGGCGATTTTTCAGCCGCAAACGTGGACGACTTGCCGAAATACGCTCCCTACAAGCGGGGACGTCAGAGTAATAACAACGATGATGTACTGTTTACGGGACCACAGAGGAAAAAGCAGACGGACAGCAGAGAGCAAATGCCCTTGTCCCAAAAGAAGCTTAACGAAGCCATTGCCGCCACAAAAGCGGAGCACCGTCTTGCTGAGGAGAAGCTTGCCGCACAGACAGTGCCAACTGTTGATAATGTAACCGAAAAAACAGATTTACCGGCAGCCAAGCCCAAGGAGCAGCCTATCCAAGCGGTTAATGATAACAGCGAAAAGGAAGAGACGGTAAAGACCTATTCTCCAAAGCCACAGCCAAGATTTCTGCGCCGTGAGCAGCAGAAGACTATCGATAACTCTGAACGGCTGGACAAGCTTTTGCAGGACGAGGGCGATGATGACAGCGATTTCAACATTGACGATATTTTAGAGAGCCTTGACAAAAGGAACAAGTGATTGTAAACCTTTCCGCCGAGCCTATTCATCTTGATTATCAGGTGAATTGCACGGCGGATTTTGTTTTTATCCGAAAGGAAGCTTACCCAATGAACAGAAATGATTTATACATATTATGGAAGCAAGTGTAGCAGTCCGCCCATATACACGGCTGGGATTTTTCACATATTAAGGGCAGGTACGAAGAAGAACAGGACTTGCCCTGGAATTATGAGGAAATTGTCATAAGCTATCTCAACGACAATTCAAGAATGCTGGACTACGACACAGGCGGCGGAGAATTTTTGCTGTCCTTGAACCACCCCTATCACCTGACTTATGCAACAGAGGGCTACAAGCCCAACGTTGAGCTTTGCAGAGAGCGGCTTGTTCCCCTTGGCGTGAATTTTAAGGAGTGCGCCAACCCGCATAAAATCCCCTTTGACGGCAATTCCTTTGATATAATGATTAACAGGCACGGAGATTTTGTGCCGCAGGAAATTCACCGTCTGCTCAAAAATAAGGGCGTGTTCATTACCGAGCAGGTGGGCAGCGAAAACGACAGGGACCTTGTGGAAATGGTACTTCCCAACACGCCAAAGCCCTTTCCGGATTTGAATTTACCCATTCAGAAAGCCGCATTTGAAGAATCGGGCTTTCAGATTATCAGAGCAGAGGAAGCGTTCAGACCCATACGCTTTTATGATGTGGGCTCATTTGTGTGGTTTGCACGAATTATCCAGTGGGAATTTCCGGGGTTTTCTGTTGATAAATGCTTTGAACGGTTGCTTAAAATGCAGCAAATAGTTGATGAACAAGGCGTAATTGAGGGAACGATACATAGGTATCTGATTGTTGCAAGGGCGGTTAAATAATGCATAATGAAAGCAAAAGGACTTAGTGGAGATATTCAGCCAAGTCCTTTTAAAGTTTTTCGGTAGAATGGACAAAAAATAAAAGCCCAGTATTAAACTGAGCTTTTTTGTCGATGTACTCGACTGGCAGGGGTGGTAGGAATCGAACCCACGTCAAAGGTTTTGGAGACCCCTATTCTACCATTGAACCACACCCCTACGGTATGGTGCGCCATCAGGGACTCGAACCCCGGACCAACCGGTTATGAGCCGGTGGCTCTAACCAACTGAGCTAATGGCGCAAAGCTGGTGACTCGTGAGGGAATCGAACCCTCGTTGCCGGCGTGAGAGGCCGGAGTCTTGACCGCTTGACCAACGAGCCATACAAATAAAGAATAGGCGAGGCCTATTCTTTAAGTTTGGTACACCTTCAGGGACTCGAACCCAGGACCCACTGATTAAGAGTCAGTTGCTCTACCAACTGAGCTAAAGGTGCATATTGTGTTGGCGTCTATCTATCTTCCCGGCTCGTTACCAAGCAAGTATTTTCGACGCAAGTGAGCTTAACTGCTGTGTTCGGAATGGGAACAGGTGGACCCTCACCGC
>JBJERI010000115.1:0-2692 GCA_051882195.1 Ruminiclostridium sp.
TTCAGGCTTTGATGCCCTTTTTAGGCTATCTTTTAGGCGCAGGCTTTGCGGAGTTTATCCAGTCCTTCGACCACATAATCGCCCTTGTTTTCCTTGGGTTTATCGGCGGAAAAATGATTTTTGACGGCATAAAGGAGCTTGTTGAGGATAAAAAAGCAAAGGCTAACGGCGAGGTCAAGCCCATACAGGAGGAAAAAAAGCTGAGCTTCGGCGCACTTATTGTTCAGGCAATCGCTACAAGCATTGACGCCCTTGTTGTAGGCGTAAGCTTTGTTGCCATGCAGGTAACATTCACCGATGTTGTTTTCAGCGTGCTGCTTATCGGCTGCACTACCTTTGTTATAAGCTTAATCGGCGTGTTTATGGGCAAAAAGTTCGGCGAGCTCCTTGGCAGCCGTGCTGAAATTGTTGGCGGCATTATTCTTGTTGGAATAGGGCTTAAGGTATTTATCGAGCACGTTTTCTTCGGCGGTTGATTTACAGCTCGATTTGTGGTAAAATATAAGTTAAGAATTTTAAAGGAGTGGTAAAATGACGCTTATTGATGTGGGTTACGGAAATATGGTCAATGCGGACAGGATTGTTGCTCTTGTAGCGGCGGACGCTGCGCCTACAAAGCGCATTATTTCCACCGCAAAGGACAATAACATGGCAATTGACGCAACCTGCGGCAGAAAAACAAAAACCGCCATTGTTATGGATTCGGGACACGTTGTAATGTCCGCAAAGGATACAGATAAAATAATGTCAAAAAATGAGGAGATTGAAGATGAATAAGGGACTTCTTATTGTAGTTTCTGCGCCTGCTGGCTGCGGAAAGGACACAATTCTTGAACGTGTGCTTGCAAATAATGATAATATTTTCTATTCCGTTTCGGCAACAACAAGAGCTATTCGCCCCGGCGAAACCGACGGAGTAAGCTATTTCTTCAAGTCAAGGGAAGAATTTGAGGAAATGATAAAAAATTCCGAGCTGCTTGAATATACCGAATACTGCGGCAATTATTACGGTACTCCCAAAAAGGCTGTAATGGATATGCTGGAGGCAGGGAAGGACGTTGTGCTCAAAATTGAGGTTGAGGGAGCGGGCAATATCAAGAAAATGTTCCCTGACTGCGTTATGGTGTTCATTCTTCCGCCCTCAATTGCGGAGCTGGACAGACGTCTGCACAAGCGTGGCACAGAAACCGAGGAAGTAATTCAAAAGCGCATTGAAACCGCAAAGGGCGAGCTTACATACGCAGTAAACTATGACTATACCATTGTAAACGGAGAACTTGAAAAGGCGATTGAGGACTTTGAAGCCGTAGTTAAAGCTGAAAAGTTCAGAGTAAGCAGAAACGCCGATTTGATAAAGGAAATTTTAGGATAAGGGTGATTGATAATGGCAGAGGATAACACAGGTTTAATAGCAAGGGTTGCAGTGGATAAAGCGCTGTATTCCTTTGACTGCCTGTTTGATTATCTTGTGCCGCAATCTCTCGAATCGGAAATTGGCGTTGGAAAAAGAGTTGTAGTTCCCTTTGGAAAGGGCGGCAAAAAGCAGATAGGACTTGTGTTCAGACTGGAGCAAAAGGAATACGACAGCGGCAGAATCAAGCAGATTGCCTCGGTAATAAACGACGGAATAGTCCTTGATGATGAAATGCTGTATCTTGTGGAATGGCTCAAAGAGAATACCTTCTGCACCTATTTTGACGCAGTAAGAACGGTTCTCCCTACGGGTATGGGCCTTAACATTAACGAGCAGTATCACTTTGCACAGCGTTTTCCGTCAGTCCAAATAACTCACGACGAGGAGGAGCTTATAACCTTTCTCAAAACCGCAAAAAGCCCCAAGGAATTCAACTTTTATCTTGACTTCTCGGGAAATCCCAAAAAGAAAAAGACCATAGAAAGCCTTGTTGAAAAGGGAATACTTAAAAAGACCGAAAGCGCCAAGCGCAGAATAGGCGACGAAACAGAGCAGATGGTGAGAATTGCGGAGGGAGCAGAGGAGCTTGACAAGTACAAGACCATGACCCCTAAGCAGAAAGGGGTTATCGAAACTCTTGAACAGAGCCATTCCGCTTCAATCAAGGAAATATGCTATCTTTGCAGCGTAACTGCTGTGGTGGTGAAAAACCTTGTCAAGGCGGGGATTTTAGAGCAGTACGAGTTTGAAGTAAGCCGTGCTGTTTCCGCAAACGCAGAAGCCACCGAGGATATAAACCGGCTTGTTTTTTCGCCTGCACAGCAAAAGGTTTTTGACGGACTGCTTGAGCTTATGAACTCTCCAGAGCCTAAATGCGCTCTTTTAAGAGGAGTAACGGGCAGCGGAAAAACCTCGGTTTTTCTTAAGCTTATCCATAAAGCCCTTGAACAGGGAAAAACGGCGATAATGCTCGTTCCCGAAATATCCCTTACGCCTCAGACGGTAGGCAATTTTCAACGGCTTTTCGGCAACAAGGTGGCAATAATTCATTCAAATCTGTCCATAGGACAGCGCACAGACGAATACAAGCGCATTAAAAGCGGCGAGGCAAGAATAGTTATCGGTACTCGCAGCGCAGTTTTTGCGCCTGTTAAAAATATAGGAATAATCGTAATCGACGAGGAAGGGGAGCATACCTACAAATCCGAAAAAGCCCCCCGTTATCACGCAAGAAACGTTGCAAAGCAGCGCTGCTTCAGGCATAACGCATTTCTGCTC
>JBJERI010000116.1:0-2688 GCA_051882195.1 Ruminiclostridium sp.
GACAAGCACCGCCGCGCGAGTTATGAAATCCTGCGAAGCAGGATTGAATACCTTGCTTGAAGCGCGGCTTTGAGACTTGCGTCAGCAAGTCTCTTTAGCCTCACTCGCGGCGTTTGAGCGAGTGCATTTCTTTCCCCATTTCTTTGGGCAATCAAAGAAATGGGCGAGGGGTTATCGCTCCATTATAATTATATAAAACAAAATCAAGGGGGCGAGTAGCCCCCTCCCCACAAACTCACAAATCCAAACAAACACAAAACGGGGTCAAAGGGACAGTCAGCCCCTTTCTCCCCCACGGCGAGGGGTAATAAAAAAAGGGGGCGCTGCCCCCTGTTTTACTGTTCTTCAATCCCCATTCTGTCCCTGATGGTGGAAACCGAGTTTTCAGCAAGAATAAAGTTGCCCTGTTCGTCGGTTTCTCCGTAGGGAATGTAATATTCCGCCGGATTATAGGTGTTTTCCGTTGTGTATAAGAACGCTTTCTGACGGGCTGTGTAGTCGTCGAACTTGAAGTCCGTATCGGCGTTGTTGATAATCATATTTGCGATAGTCTGAAGGTCGGTTGTGGTAAGACCACGGAAATTCTGATTTATCATGGAAGAAATAACCGAGCCGAGCACAACGTTGGTGTATTCTATTCCCTCTGTGAAATTCTTGTAGGTAATGTACTTGTAAAGCTGTCCCCCGTCGAGGATCTGCGCTCCCGAAGCGAAATCAAGGTCGCCCGTTTCGGGGTCGGTAAGGGTGTAGGGAATATTTACCGAAACTGTTCCGCCGAAGTTGGCAAGCTCAATAAATGAGTACTTGTCGAACTTTACATAGTAGTCGCATTTCACGTCAAGGAGATTTTCCATTGCGTACATTACGCCCTGAGAGCCGTTTTTCTGATAAATCTGCATAAGATTTCCCGAAACGCCCCCCTCTGTGGCGTAAATATCGTTTCTCAGCGGCACAAGGGAAATAACCTCGTCCTTTGGACGATAGCTTACAAGCATATAGTATTCGGGAATTGCCGCTTTTTCCTCCGACAGCATTAAAAGCACAGTCATATTGTTTGAAGCGTCGGGGCGGAAATCTGTTATTCCGCTTGCGCTTACGGAAATGGTTTCCTTTGCGGGGAAAAGGTAATCCCATATTTTCCACACTACAAGACCGAGCAGTACGGCTGTAATTATAAAGGTAATTATATAAATATACCAGTTGCTTTTTCTTTTTACGGACATAATTCCTCCGGACTTGAAATTCTCATTAAAAAGTAATATAATATATAATACCACATATTTATTGAAAATACAAGTGCAACTAATGGCGCACGGACATTTTTCGGTGGACATACTGTAAATTAGACGGAGATACCTTATATGATAGATTTTCTCAAAAGAACATGGGCGGAAATTAACCTTGACGCCCTTGACAGTAACATTGCCGAAATCAGAAAGCTTATCGGCAATAAGGAAATAATGGCGGTGGTAAAGGCAAACGCCTACGGTCACGACGATAAAACAATCTGCACCGAGCTTTCAAGGCTTGGAGTAAATTATTTTGCCGTTTCAAATATATGGGAAGCGGAAGATTTGAGGGAAATTGTCCCCTCTGCAAACATTATCGTTTTCGGCTACACCGAAGAGCCGTACCTTGACAGCATAATAAAAAACGACATTATTCACACGGCGGGCAGCGTTGAATACGCAAAGCGGCTCAGCGAATTTGCTTTATCACGAAATACACAAATCCGCGTTCATATCAAGGTGAATACGGGTATGACCAGAATAGGCATTGATTCCGAGGAGGAAATGGACGAAATACTTGCAATGGAGGGGCTGAAGTGCGAGGGCGCTTACACCCATTTTGCCGCCGCAGACAGCCTTGACGAGTCCGATGTGGAATACACAAAAATGCAGGAAAACAAGCTGCTTTCAATTGCAAAGAACAAGGGGCTGCTTATCCATTCGCAAAACAGCGGCGGTATTCTGTACCATTCAGATTTCGAGGGGGATATTGTCCGTGCAGGGGTTATAATGTACGGCTATATGCCAAACACCGCCTGCCCTGTTCCTATGAAGCTTTCCCCTGTTATGTCGGTGAGAAGTACCGTCTGCCAGCTTAAAAAAGTACCGAAGGGCACTCAGGTAAGCTACGGCAGAACCTACACAGCAGACAGCGAAAAGCTCCTTGCAGTCATTCCCGTAGGCTATGCGGACGGCTATTCACGGGGACTTTCAAACAACGGCTTTGTTGGAATAAGAGGAAAGCTTGCGCCTATCTGCGGACGGGTCTGCATGGACCAGATAATTGTTGATGTAACGAACATTGAGGGCGTTTCGGTTGGGGACATTGCGGAAATCTACTCTGACAAATTCCCCGAAACCACCATTGACAATATTGCCGACAAGCTTGGCACAATCGGCTATGAGCTTGTATGCAACGTGGGACACCGAGTACCACGAGTTGCCGTAAGAAACGGAAAAGTAACTGATGTTGTGAGGTATGGATAATGGGACCTTATTATTATGTTGTAGAAGATATTTCGGGAGATTACGCAAATCTGAAGCGCACGGACATAGCGGACGACGAGCCTATGCTTGTTGCTCTTGCACTGCTGCCGGACGGGATTGACATTGGCGCAAGGCTGTGCTGGGAGAATTTGGAATACACCGTAATTGAATAAAGCCGCCCCCTGTAAAATCG
>JBJERI010000117.1:0-12719 GCA_051882195.1 Ruminiclostridium sp.
AACAGGGATGATACCTATACAAATCCTGCTCATGCGGCTATTGCAAAGGTGTCCAACAAGAACAACAAAAAGGGCGCTCTTGCAGAGGCAATGGCAGGCGCAGACGCATTTGTGGGCGTTTCAAGACCGGGACTTGTTTCAAAGGAAATGGTTAAGTCAATGGCTGAAAAGCCTATCGTTTTCGCAATGGCAAATCCCACTCCCGAAATTATGCCCGACGAGGCAAAGGAAGCAGGGGCGTTTATCGTAGGCACAGGCAGAAGCGATTTCCCCAATCAGATCAACAACGTGCTTGTTTTCCCCGGACTTTTCAAAGGTGCGCTGAGCGTTGGCGCAAAGGCAATTACCGAGGAAATGAAAATGGCGGCGGCTTATGCAATTGCCGAAGTTATTCCCGATAATGAAATAACTCCCGAAAACATCATTGCAAGCCCACTTAACAAAAAGGTAGCTCTTTCGGTTGCGGACGCAGTCGCAAAGGCATATAAAGAATAAAGGCAAAGGAAAGTAGAAATGGTTTACGAATTTACACCAAGGGGCGTTTGCTCCAGAAAAATGGAAATAACAATCGACGAAGGAAAGGTTACAGACCTTAAGGTAATCGGCGGCTGTGACGGAAATCTTCACGGAATCAGCGCCCTTGTAAAGGGAATGACTGTTGACGAGGTAATAAAACGTCTTGAAGGCATTGACTGCAGAGGAAAGGGCACTTCCTGTCCCGACCAGCTTGCCTGTGCGCTGAAAGAATACAAGAGCAGAAATTAAGAGGTTTTATGAAGATTTTAGCAGTAGATTACGGCGACAGCCATACAGGTCTTGCCTGCTGTGACAGGACGGAAACCTTGGCTTCTCCGCTGGGAATTATCCACGAAAAGAATTTCAATATCTGTGTGGAAAAGGTGGCGGCGGCTTCCGTTGAATACGAGGTTGGATTGATTGTTGTGGGCAATCCCATAAATATGAACGGCTCCTACGGTCCCCGCTCAGAAAAGTGCTGTTTGTTTGCGGAGCTTCTGCGGAATTTTGTGGAGGTTCCCGTTGTAATGTGGGACGAGCGTTCAACCACCGTTACCGCACACAATATGATGAACGAGGTCAACAAGCGGGGCAAAAAACGCAAGGAGGTCATTGACGCAGTTGCGGCGGCGATTATCCTTGAAAGCTATCTGAATTTCAGACGCAACAATCCCGACGCAGACCCGACCAAGAAGTAAGTTCTTATATGAAAAAAACGACATACTATAGTATAAAACGCTGAAAGGGTGATACTATGGTATGTCGTTTTGACGATTTAAGGTGCAAGGAGATAATCAGCATAAAAACGGGCTGCAAAATCGGCTTTGTGGACGATATTGAGTTTGAAACCTGCACCGCAAAAATCTGCAAGCTTATTGTTTTCGGCAAGCCTAAGCTGTTCGGGCTGTTGGGCAGGGAAGAGGATTTTGTAATCTGCTGGTCGGATATTGAGGTAATCGGCGAGGATACAATACTTGTAAGCTGTGAATTGCCGACTCGCCCAAAAAAGCTTGGTGGATTTGGCAAAAATTTGTGGAAATAGACGAAATGATTTTTCTTGTAAAATATGGTCGTTTATGATATAATATTAAAGCGGTTGTAAAGCCGCAAATCCACACATTCCGAATAGGGCTTGACGGTGCCGCTTATGCGGTTTGAGTCTGCAAATCGGAGTGGAGGAAAAATAAAAACCAAAAAACAGGAGGACACTACCATGGCAGTAGTATCAATGAAGCAGCTTCTTGAAGCCGGAGTACACTTCGGTCACCAGACAAGACGCTGGAACCCAAAAATGGCACCCTACATCTTCACAGAAAGAAACGGTATCTACATTATCGACCTTCAGAAGACAGTAAAGAAGCTTGACGAAGCTTATATGTTCGTTCGCAAGGTTGCTGAAGAAGGCGGAGAAATCCTTTTCGTAGGTACAAAGAAGCAGGCGTCCGATTCCGTTAAGGAAGAAGCTGAGCGCGCTAACGCACACTATGTAAACGCAAGATGGCTCGGCGGTATGATGACAAACTTCAAGACAATCCAGAGAAGAATCCAGAGACTTGAACAGTTACACACAATGGAAACCGACGGCACATTCGATCTTCTTCCCAAGAAGGAAGTTATCAAGCTGAACCTTGAAATCGAAAAGCTTGAAAAGTTCCTCGGCGGTATCAAGAACATGAAGAAGCTCCCAGGCGCTCTCTTCGTTGTTGATCCACGCAAGGAAAAGATTGCAGTTTCCGAAGCTAAGAAGCTTGGTATCCCTGTTGTAGCTATCGTAGATACAAACTGTGATCCTGACGAAATCGACTATGTAATTCCCGGCAACGACGACGCTATCCGTGCAGTAAAGCTTATTGCTGGCGCAATGGCTGACGCTATCATTGAAGCACGTCAGGGCTCTGCAGAAGCAGTTGAAGCTCCTGCTGAAGAAGCAGAAGAAACACCCGCTGAATAATTGATATAAGTACAAAAATATAAAGGAGAATTACAATGGCTATTACAGCTCAGGACGTAAAACAGTTAAAAGAATTAACAAACTGCGGCATGATGGACTGCAAGAAGGCTCTTGAAGAAGCTAACGGCGACATCGATACAGCTATCAAAATCCTTCGTGAAAAGGGTCTTGCAAAGGCTGCAAAGAAGTCCGGCAGAATCGCTGCTGAGGGTCTTGTTTATACAAAGATCGACAACGCAAAGAAGGTTGGCGTTGTTGTTGAAATCAACAGCGAAACAGACTTTGCAGCTAAGTCCGAAAGATTCGTTGAATTCGTTGATATGATCGCTAACACAATCATCAGCAACGAAGTAAGCACAGTTGAAGAACTGCTTGAATTAACCTGCGACGGCACAAACGAAAAGGTTGCAGATGTATTAACAGAAAGAATTGCTACAATCTCCGAGAACATCAAGATCAGACGTTTCAAGAGAATGACAGGCGATCTGTTTGCTTATGTTCATGACGGCGGCGGAAGCTTAATCGGTTCTATCGTTAAGCTTGAAGGCTGCGATGTTAACGACGATGTTGTTAAGACAGCTGCTAAGGACATTCTGCTCCAGATTACAGCAAGCGCTCCTCAGTTCGTTGCTCAGAACGAAGTTCCCGCTTCTGTTATCGACGCAGAAAAGGAAGTTCAGCTTGAGCTTGTTAAGAAGGAAAACGAGGCTGCCGCTAAGCCAAAGCCACAGAACGTTCTTGAAAAGATCGTTGAGGGCAGAATGAGAAAGTTTGCAGAAGAAATCTGCTTACTGGATCAGCCTTTCGTTAAGGATCCTAACGTGACAGTTGCTAAGTACCTTGACGGCTTAAAGAAGGGCATTAAGGTTGTTGAGTTTGCTCGTTTTGAAAAGGGCGAGGGAATTCAGAAGAAGGAAGAAAACTTCGCTGATGAAGTTGCTTCTATGATTAAGTAATTACAGCTTAATAAAATCCCGCCAAATCGGCGGGATTTTTTGCTATATTTAATTATTTTTATTATACAGCACTGCAAGCCCATAGTTTACATTTTCAAAAGCGGTCATTTCACCGCCGCACTTGGCAAAAAATCTGTTCTGAATCTCATCACGGTTAAGAAATTCATAAATGAGAAAATTGTGCTGTTCAAGCATTTTTTCCAGTTCTCCGTAGCTGAAGCAGGATTTCATAGGCTCACCGCTTTTTTCCGCCATTGCAAGCATATTCTTCACTCTCGGCACTTCTGACGAGAACAAATGGCTGTCCGCAAAATCAAATACTACAGTACTTCCGTCTGCGGCAAAATCGGAAATGCTTTTAAATCCACTAACCGTTCACTTAACTGCACGGTTATTTTTCATGACATAAAGTAAAACCGTCCCATTTTACATTTTACACAGACTTTACCTTAAAATTACTCCGCCGTGATTTCAAATAAATTTGTCCTGTGCTATACTTTAAACGTCAGAAAATGAATATAATTAAACAGAAAAACAAGAAAAGAATGGTGTAAAATGGAAAATGTATCAGCAATAGCAATTTCAACTCCCAAGCGCAATAACAAGCGCAAGCTTACCCGCAAGGACATTGTTGAGCGCATAATGTGGTTTTTGTTCGTAATATGCGGCTTTACGGCAATAGGCGCCGTGCTGCTTATTACCATTTATATGATAAGCTCAGGTGCGCCTGCAATTGCAAAAATCGGCGTTCTTGAATTCCTTTTCGGGGACACATGGAGCGCAAAAAACGAGGTTTTCGGCATACTTCCGATGATTTTAACCTCAATTATAGGTACATTGGGCGCAATAATTATCGGTGTGCCGATAGGCGTGCTTACTGCGGTTTTCATCTCCGAAATGGCGCCAAAGCCTATTCGTGCGGTGGTAAAGCCTGCTGTTGAGCTGCTGTCGGGTATTCCCTCGGTAATTTACGGCTTGCTTGGCTCAATACTTATCAAGCCTGTTTTTTACTCGCTGGAGGAAATAATTTTCAAGGACGATCCCGACCATAAATTTACCGGCGGCGCAAATCTGCTTTCGGCAATTGTTGTGCTTGCAATAATGATTCTGCCCACAATTATCAACATTACGGAAACCACTCTGAAAGCTGTTCCGGGCGAATACAGGGAGGCCTCCTATGGTCTTGGCGCAACCAAAATTCAGACCATATTCAAGGTGGTAATTCCTGCTGGAAAATCGGGCATTGCGTCGGGAATAGTCCTTGGGGTGGGACGTGCAATCGGAGAAGCAATGGCGATTATTATGGTTGCAGGCAATGCGGTAAATATGCCCTTGCCATTTAACTCGGTACGCTTTCTCACAACGGGTATTGTGTCGGAATTCAGCTATTCCTCGGGTCTTCACAGAGAGGCTCTTTTCGGAATAGGTCTGGTGCTGTTTGTGTTCATTATGATAATCAATATTGTACTTAACCGTATTTTAAAGAGCGGAGGAGAAAGCAATGAAAAGTGACAGCCTTACAAAACGCAGAATCCGCCCATCGGACATAATACTGCGAATTGCCATTATTGCAAGCACGGTTATTACAGTAGGCCTGCTTGCGGGAATACTTATCTACATTGCAATCAGAGGTATGGAGGGAATGTCCTGGAATTTCCTTTCAACGGCGGCTTTCTCCTATCCTTACGAAAATTATGGTATTCTTGGCAATATTATCAACACCCTTTATCTTGTAATAATTACTCTCCTAGTGGCAATGCCAATCGGAATCGGTGCGGCAATTTACCTCAGCGAATACGCTAAGAAAGGTAAGCTGACCTCTCTTATTGAGTTTACAACCGAAACACTTGCGGGTATTCCCTCAATAATTTACGGACTGTTTGGCAGCGTGTTCTTTTACAGCGTATTCGGCCTTGGCTCGTCGATTTTAACAGGCTCGCTGACCCTTGCCATAATGATTTTGCCTATCATTATAAGGACAACGCAGGAGGCGATAAAGACCGTTCCCATGAGCTACCGTGAGGGCGCTGTGGGACTGGGTGCAACCAAGTGGTATATGATAAGAACGGTAATTCTCCCGTCCTGCATTGACGGAATTTTAACCTCGGTTATTCTGTCCATAGGCAGAATTGTAGGGGAATCGGCGGTACTTATTTTTACGGCAGGTATTGCGGCGGAATTGCCAAAAATCGCAAATCCCCTTGATATTATCACATACGCAGGACAACAGGGCGGCTCCCTTACGGTACAGCTTTATCAGTATGCACAGCGTGGCGGCGGAGAACTGAAATACGCTTTCTCAACGGCGTTTGTGCTGCTTGTGGTAGTGCTTATAATCAATATTGCGGCAAAGCTTGCTGCAAGAAAAATTTCTAAAAAGAGCGGCTCTTGAAAGGACAAACAATGGAAAATATCAAAATGCAGACCAAAAATCTGAACTTGTATTACGGCGAAAATCACGCTTTGAAGGACGTAAGTCTTGATATTGTCACCAACAAAATCACTGCCTTTATCGGTCCATCGGGCTGCGGAAAGTCAACCTATCTCAAAACCCTGAACCGAATGAACGATCTTGTTCCTGGCGTAAAAATAACAGGGGACGTGCTGCTTGACGGAGAGGATATTTATTCTCCGAGAGTTGACGTTACCCAGCTGAGAAAGCGCATAGGAATGGTGTTTCAGAAGCCTAATCCGTTTCCTATGAGCATTTATGACAACGTTGCATACGGAGCAAAGCTTCACGGCAGCTACACAAAGGCGCAGCTTGACGAACTTGTTGAGGAAAGTCTGCGTGGTGCGGCAATTTTCGACGAGGTAAAGGACAGACTGCATAAATCCGCAATGGGCGTTTCGGGCGGTCAGCAGCAGCGAATCTGCATTGCAAGAGCAATCGCCGTTCACCCCGAGGTAATACTTATGGACGAGCCCACCAGCGCTCTCGACCCAATTTCCACCTTGAAAATTGAGGAGCTTATGGCGGAGCTAAAGAAAAAATACACCGTTGCAATCGTTACCCACAATATGCAGCAGGCAACCCGAATTTCCGATTACACAGCCTTTTTCTATGTGGGGGAAATGGTTGAATACGGCGAAACAAAGCAGATTTTCTCCATTCCAAAGGACAAGAGGACGGAAGAATATATAACAGGCAGATTCGGTTAATGAGAGGTTAAAAATGAGAACGGCTTTTGATGAAAAATTAAAGGGAATGAACAACAGCCTTATCGAAATGGGAACACTTATCGAGGAGGCAATTTCAAGCTCTTTCAAGGCATTGAAAACAGGGGACAGGGAGCTTGCGAAAAAAATAATGCAGGGAGACAAGGAAGTTGACCGCATGGAAAAGGCGGTTGAAAGCAGAGCCCTTGACATAATGCTGCGTGAGCAGCCCGTTGCGGTGGATTTGCGGAAGGTGACTTGCGCCTTGAAAATCGTTACCGATATGGAGCGAATTGGGGACAACGCCGCCGATATTGCGGAAATAAGCCTGTCGGGAAATTTGTCCGAAATATTCGATAAAGTCAAGGGAATAGACAAAATGACCGTCAAAACCCTTGCTATGGTAAACGACGCTGTAACTGCCTTTGTCGAGCGGAAAACGGAGCTTGCAAAGGAGGTTGTGGAGCGGGACGACGAGGTTGACGCCCTGTTTGACGAGGTTAAGCACCAGCTTATTGAAATGGCAAAATCCGATGAAGCAACAACGGATATGATAGTTGACACGCTTATGGTTGCAAAATACCTTGAGCGAATTTCCGACCATTCCGTAAATATCTGCGAGTGGGTTGAGTTCCTCAAAACAGGGGAATACAAAAACACAAGGATTATTTAAGAGCGTTTCATAAAAATTGAATATTGCAAAAACATCTGTATTGTGATAGAATTAAATTGCAATACAGATATTTTTTTAAAGAGGACAAATGAAAGAGATAGTTTTTGAAAAGGACAAGCCTGTTAAGCTGATTGCAACGGATATGGACGGCACTTTGCTTGACGATAACAAGAATTTCCCTGTGAGATTTGCGGAATATCTTGACCAGCTTAATAAACTTGATATAAGGTTTTTTGCCGCCAGCGGACGTTCCTATGTTTCCCTTGAAAAGGCTTTCGGTGAAGTGGGGTTTGCCGATAAGCTTGACTATATATGCGATAACGGAGCGTACATTGTCAAAGGCGGAAAGCCAGTTTTTATGTCGGTTATGGATTACGGCAAGGTGCTTGAAATAGGGGAGCTGTGCGGAAAGCTTGGGGTAACCCTGTTTTTGTGCGCCACAAAAGGCACTTATCACCTTGACGACAAGGCTTCGCTTTATGACGAGGTGCGGAAGTATTACCCCAATCTTACCTGCGTAAACAGCTTTGAGGACATAGAGGACGAGGTTTTCAAGCTGACAATTTTTGACGGAAACAACCCAATGCTTTCAGGCTCTTACAATGCCCTTGAAGAAAAATTCGGGGCGGATTTCAACATTCAGGTAAGCGGCAGCCATTGGATTGACATTATGAACAAGGGAATCAGCAAGGGCAGCGCCATAGCGGAACTGCAAAAGGAGCTTGGCATAAGCTACAACGAAACCATGTCCTTCGGCGATTTCTATAATGACGCCGAAATGCTGAAAAATTCCTATTACAGTGTTGTAATGGCAAACGCAAACGATGATATGAAGCAGTACGGGCGGTTTGAAACGGTTTCCAACAATGAAAACGGAGTTGGAACGGTTATTGAAAAGCTTATAAATTACAGGAAAAATAATTTACAAAGCGGTTGACGGTAAGGCTTATTTGTGATATCCTTATCATATAGGCTACTCTTACTATGAAAGGAAAATGAAGATGAAGATTTATTCGGTTACAGACAAGGAATTTGCACCCTACGGCAAGGTGCTTGAAGGCTATGATGTAAAGGAGCTTATGAAGGCTCTTGATGAATGCACACCGCTGCCCGAGGGCGTTGGCTATGTACCAAGCGTTGCCGCTCTTGAATACACAGGAGTTTTCGGCAAGCTGCAGAACAACGCATACGGCGGAATGCCAATTCAGATTGGCTACTGCAACGGCCACAACACAAAGCTTAACTGCCTTGAATATCACCGTGACAGCGAGCTCAACATCGGTCTGGGCGACTTTATTCTGCTGGTTGCAAAGGCGGACGATATTGTGGACGGAAAGCTTGATACCTCAAAGGTAATGGCGTTTAAGGCAAAGGCTGAACAGGTGGTTGAGGTTTACGCAACAACCTTGCACTATGCTCCCTGCAATGCCGAAAAGAACGGCTGGTTCAAGGTAATTATCGTTCTTCCAAAGGGAACAAACGGTCCTGTTCCCGAAATTACCGCCCTTAACGCAGAGGACAAGACCCTCCGTGCCTGCAACAAGTGGCTTCTTGCTCATAAGGACAGCGCAGAGGCAGGGGACGGCGCTTATGTTGGTCTTACAGGGGAAAATATTGATATAGCTGAACTTCTCTAAGTTGAGTCTTTACTTTCTCTATTTGCATATAAAAACGCACAGCAGATTTTTCCGCTGTGCGTTTTTTCGGTCAATTTTTTATACTTTTTCAGCAATCAGCACATCCATAGAATGCTTGTGAGGAACACCACTGCTGTTGCAGTCAAAAATCCACTCTTCATTTTTATGGAACAGCCAATCGTAGTAATACATAAACAGTTCACCCGACTTCCAACTATCCACCACAAATTCGCCTTTTTCCGAGTCAGGGGGCAATGGGATAAAGGGTTTCTGTACGAAAACATTTATAATGTTGATACCATTCGTTGTTGTGTGTGCTTTCAGATTATTAACAACGCTTTCACGCAGTTCGTGCGGAATGTAATGAAATACGCCGCTTGAAAAGATAATATCATAATCTGTATCAAGCCTATAATCTCTAACATCTGCTTTGAAAAAGTCAATCTTTACACAGTTTATATCGGCAAGCTCCCTCGCTTTAGACAAGCCTTGTTCCGAAGCGTCAAAGGCGGTAACATTATAACCGTTTCTTGCGAGAAAAACAGCGTCCTTTCCCTCACCGCAACCAATGTCAAGTACCTTGTATGGTTTAACGGGCGGCATAATTCGCATTATTTCATAACACAAGTCGTTCGGCTTTAAGCCCCAGTAATATCCGTCGGTATTGTAGCGATTGTCATAATCCGTTATCGACTGCGAAGGGTAACCGAGCAGAGAGTCTATGGAAATGTTTAGAACAGCCGCAATATGCGGCAGAAGCTCAATGTCGGGGCAGGAAGTATCAGTTTCCCATTTGGAAACTGCTTGAAAAGAAACATTCAGCTTTTCGGCTAATGCTTGTTGAGTAAGTCGGAGTGCCTTTCTTCTTTCGGATATTGTTCTGCCAATGTTCATATCTTGTCCTCCTTTGTTGTAATTATTATATCAAAGAATGTTCTAAAGAACAATAACCGACCTGTTGAACAATCATAATATCTTCTATTTATAGTTGAAAATGAAAGACATAATAGATTAAAGTAATAAGGTTAGCACGATTATTATTTTTTTGATTAGCCGTCAACTAAAAAATCTGCATAATAAAAACAGCACTGCATTTAAGCAATGCCGCTTTGTTTTTTTATCATCCAATGTCAATCAGCGGTTAAAATGTTCTGAACAGTCGCCCGCTGACCTACAACCAATATTTTATTGCTTTTTAAGAGTAAACCCCTCCAGACCGCTTCTTGCCAGCGTTCCGCAAAGGTGTGCAATTTCCTCAAGAGAAATGTTGATCTCGTTTTTGAACCAGCTTATGTAAAGGGCGATTACTCCCGATGAAACGTATTCCATAAGGATTTCCACCTTTTCCTTTGAAATGGGCAAAACGTCCTTAAGCAGATCAATTCCTGCATTTTTGACAAGATTTTTCACTTTGATTTTTACAAGATTGCCTGCTCCCGAGCAGATATAGCTTTTGTAAAACTCCATATCCGTATTTAAAGCCATGTTAATGCTCTGGAACAGGAAATAAGGGTTTTCGATTACGTTGGTATTTCCATGTGCTTCCTTGAAAACGGCTGAAATTTTTTCAAGAATTTCGTCCTCGATTTCGCTCAGCACGTCCTCAATTGAGGTATAGTGGGAATAAAAGGTCTTGCGGTTTACGTCCGCTTTTTCGGTTAGCTCCTTAACGGTGATTTTGTTAATTGGCTTAACCGACGCAAGGGCAACAAGGGCGTTGTGCATTGCACGTTTCGTTTTTATTGTTCTGCGGTCAACACGAGGCTTGTTTTCCATTTCAGGCTGTTCCTTTCATTTGTGTTTTATCAACATTATAGCATAAATAAAGGTAAAAAGCAACATTTGTGGCATAAAAATATACTTATTTTTTTATTTGACATTAGCGTTAAATAGGTCTATAATTAAAGCAATGTATTTATTTTGCGAGGACGTATGGAAAAAAGCAGGCTTTTAAAACAGTATTTCGGGCACTCCGCCTTTCGTGATGGGCAGGAGGAGCTGATAGATAATCTTGTAAAGGGCAATGATGTTATGGGTATAATGCCCACAGGCGCAGGAAAATCAGTGTGCTATCAGATTCCCGCACTTATGCTTGAGGGAACGGCAATTGTAATTTCGCCCCTTATTTCCCTTATGAAGGACCAGGTAAATTCACTTACGGAAGTGGGCATAAGCGCCGCATTTCTCAACAGCTCCCTTGCTCAATGGGAATATTACGATGTACTTAATCAGGCGGAGCTGGGAAGATACAAAATTTTGTATGTTGCTCCCGAAAGGCTGGGAACGGAAAATTTTATCGACTTTGCCAAGAGGGTAAAAATATCTCTTGTAATAATTGACGAGGCGCACTGCGTTTCTCAGTGGGGACAGGATTTTCGTCCCAGCTATCTTAAGATAGCGGATTTTATCAGCGCCTTGCCTAAACGCCCCGTTGTTGGCGCTTTTACCGCCACTGCAACAAAGCAAGTCCGTGACGATATAATAAACATTCTGCGGCTTAAAAAGCCCTATATTGTTACAACGGGCTTTGACCGAAAAAACCTTTATTTCGAGGTGAGAAAACCAAAGGATAAAACGGCGGAGCTGCTTAAGCTGATGGAGCGCTACAAAAATCAGAGCGGCATTGTTTACTGCATTTCAAGGAAAAGCGTTGAGGAGGTATGCGAAAGACTGTGTGAGGAGGGCTATGACGCAACAAGGTATCACGCAGGACTAAGCGATAATGAGCGCCGCATAAATCAGGAGGACTTCATTTTCGACAGGAAAAGGGTAATGGTAGCCACAAATGCCTTTGGAATGGGCATCGACAAGTCCAACGTTTCCTTTGTGATACACTACAATATGCCAAAAAACATTGAAAGCTACTATCAGGAGGCAGGCCGTGCAGGACGTGACGGAGCGCCTGCGGAATGTGTTCTTCTTTACGGAAAGCGAGATGTGAGAAGCAACGAGTTTCTCATTGACAAAATGGAGAACAGCGAGCTTGACGAGGAGCAGGCGGAGCAGATAAAAGAGCTTGACCGCAAAAGGCTTAAGCAGATGACCTTTTACAGCACAACCTCCGATTGTCTGCGGCAGTTTATGCTGAAATATTTCGGCGAAAAAGCACCCGACCACTGCGGAAACTGCTCAAACTGCAATGCAGGCTATGAAATGGCGGACATTACTGTTGAAGCGCAGAAAATAGTTTCCTGCGTTTATCGTCTTGAACAGCGGAACAGGCACGTTGGCGCTTCAACAATAGTGGAAATTCTTAGGGGCAGCAGAAGCTGCAGAATGGCGGAAAACGGCTATGATACTCTTTCCACCTTCGGAATTATGAGAGAAAGCAACACTCCCACCATTCGCAGAATTGTTGATTTTCTTATCCGTGAAAATTATCTTGCCGAAATGGGAGAGGAGTTTCACGTTATCAGAATGACGGAAAAGTCAAGAAGCGTAATCAAGCCTGCCGCACCAATTAAAATGAAGATACCAATAATTGAGGAAAAACCAAAAGAGGAAAAGCCACAGCCTGTAAACGACAGCCTTTTGGACAAGCTGAAAAAGCTTCGGCTTAAGATTGCCAACAGCGAGCGAGTGCCTGCTTATGTGATTTTTACCGACGCTGCGCTTATGGATATGTGCAGAAAGCTGCCAAAAACAAGGGCGGAATTTCTAAGCGTATCAGGCGTTGGAGAGGTCAAACTGAATAAATACGGCGAAAAGTTTATGGAGGTTATAAAACAGTGGGAAGACGAGCAATGAAAAGCCCGACTATTATTGAATAGTCGGGTCAGTCTGTCCAAAAACCCCATATTCCACACGGAATATGGGGTCAATTTTTC
>JBJERI010000118.1:0-2672 GCA_051882195.1 Ruminiclostridium sp.
AAAAGCTTTTTCATCTGCCGCAAATGCCGCCTTGAAAATTTATGGTCAAGGGGAAATTCTTCCGCAGCAAGCCCTACTTCCCGTTCAAAATCAGCACGGAGAGCCTCCCTTATCATTTCGTTATACATTGGTTTTCCTTTCCGTATTTATGCAGTTCTATCCGCAAAAGGTATCCTCCCGAAAAAACAGCCCCCATAAAGGGAGCTGTCCGCTTATCAGTTCATATACTCTCCGCTGTACTCCAGCAAGGTAACGCTTGTAACGCCGTCTACCGCCTTGAATCTTGAAAGAGCGCTTGTGTCGTTGTTTTTCACCTTGACCTCAATTGTCAGCTCGATTTCGCTGTCGGTCTGGGTCTTGTTTTTCAGCTTGTACTTCATTCCGCCAAGAAGAGCGTCAATGTTGCTTTCGGAGCCTTCGCCGTAGCGGACAATAAGCAGGTAGTTCTTTTTCTGCTTTTTGGTAAGGGTGAGGATAATGTAAATTACCGCAATTACCGCCGTTCCCATAAGAGCCACAAAGTAAAGACCTGCTCCCGAGGTAATTCCCGCCGCAATGCCCCAGAAAAGGAAGCCAATATCAAGGGGGTCCTTTATTGCCGACCTGAAACGGACGATTGACAATGCGCCCACCATACCCAGAGAAAGCACAAGGTTTGCGCTGATGGTCATAATGATAAAGGAGGTGACAACGGTTATCAGCACCAGCAGAATGTTGAAGTTGTCGCTGTAAACAATTCCTCTGTAAAAGAAGCGGTAAATCAGATAAATTATTATGCCGCATACGGTGGCAGTTGCCATTGCAATAAGAATATGTGGCACGGACAGGCTTTCAAGCTGGCTTGAAAGGTCGAAGCTTTCGCCAAGCAGCGTAAAAATATCCTCTGTTTTTGCAAGAAGTTCCATTATGTAATTCCTTTCGGTCAATATTTATAGGCTTTGTTTATTTCAAGAAGCTTATCCGAGCAAAGAGCGTACTTTGAGCATGATTCACGCATTAAAGGCACTCCCGACAAAAGCTCCTCTATATACGAGGGCAGAAAGCTGTCGTACTTCACTTCAAGCACCATAAGCCCCGGCATAACCGGCTCAAACTTAACTCCCGGATCGAACATATCAAAGGTGTTTATGCCCGCTCCAAGGCGCTTGTCGAAGGTAATGCGAACATGACCCTCTCTGTTGATATAAGGCTCTCTGACGTAATCCACAAGGACGTGAGGCCGAAGTCCTATAAGGGCGTTTGAGATTATCATATCCTCCGCCACCGTGTCCTCAAACTCTTTCCCTCTGCAAAAGGACAAATCTCCTTTTGCCGCCATTTTGTACTGCTCCGGAGTAAGCCTTGCGGAGCGCTTTAAGCCGTAGTCCCCCTCCTTGCCCTTACATTCAAGCTTAATAAATTCAGGGGAAAGGTCGTAGGCCCTTATGCGGTATTTTTTCCGCACAAAATCGCCGTTCATTTTGTCATTGTAAGCCGAGCGGTAAACATCGTCAAAATACAGGCTTGTAATGCGGTATTCCCCGTTTTTTGCGTGGCTGTCGGGAGTAAGCGCCGCCATAAACCGCTGACGTAGAACTCTGTACGTTCCCTCGTCAATCAGATATTTCATTTCATGCCTGTAAGGCTTCAACGGTTTTTTAACAAGAAATCGCATAATCACCGCCTGTTTTTACAAAAAGTTTACATTCTATCCTGTTAATTATAGCATTATCAATATTATTTTTCAACTGTTTTTGCAATAATTTCTACAATTTCTTCAACATTTTTGCCGTGGCACTCAACGGTCAAGTCCGCATACCTTTCATAAAGGGGTATTCTCTCAGCATAAACGTCATCGATTGTTTCTCCCTTGCTCATAGCAATGCCTCTTGTTTTGATATTGGCAAGGCGCTTTTTTACGTCCTCAAGGGGCAGCTTAAGATAAACGCAGACGCCATTCTCCTTTAAATGAGCCATTCCCTTTTCGCAGAAAACAGCGCTTCCTCCCGTTGCAACAACTGTATCAGTACCGTCCACCGCAAGGAGTGCGTCCTCCTCGTAGCGGCGGAAGCTTTCAAGCCCGTCGTCGTCAATAAGGCGCTGGAGAGTGTTTTTTCTCTGCACCTGAATTATAAGGTCGGTGTCGATAAAAAAGCTTGCAAGGGTTTTTGCAAGTACAACGCCGATTGTGCTTTTGCCGCTGCCGGGCATTCCGATTAAGATGATGTTTTTCATTTTCTTTCCTCTGTTCTATATGTTTTTGGGGCTGCTCGCCCCTATTTGTTTTTCCCTCGTCGGGAGGACGGAAAGGGAGTGCCCTTTTCAAACCCCGTTTTGTGTTTGTTTTTGTTTTTATGTTGGTTTAGAAGGGGGCTACTCGCCCCCTTTGACCCACGTTTTGTGTTTGTTGTTTTCGTAAGTCGGTTTAGAGGGGGCTACTCGCCCCCTTAATTATGTTTTATGTGATTGTAGTGGAGCGATAATCCCTCGCCCTTTTCTTTGATTGCACAAAGAAAAGGGAAAAGAAATGCACCTGCTCAGGCGCCGCAGGGGGCTTTGTGAAACTCGCTTTGCGAGTTTCAAGGGGTGTTTATGGTTGTCGATTGTTAGTGTAGAAGAATTTTGCTTTTGGTGATTACGGTCGGTGGAGTACCCTTTCTAAAGTTGTTGGCGGAATAGGAAAGGGGGTTGTA
>JBJERI010000119.1:0-2657 GCA_051882195.1 Ruminiclostridium sp.
CGTCTGAAGCTTGGTTAATTATAATTCATTATCGTTTGCGCCGCAGCACTTCTTGTACTTCTTACCGCTTCCGCATGGGCATGGATCGTTTCTGCCGATTTTTTCACCGGGCTTTTTCTTGTAAGGAGTTCTTGCGCCTGCGTTTTCGGCGTCGGGCTTCATTACCTGTTCACGCTGGGGCGGCTCTTCCTTCTTTACTCTTACCGTAAGAATCATTCTCACAGTATCCTCACGGATAGCCGCAACCATTTCGTCGAACATTGCGAAGCCTTCCATTCTGTATTCAACGACAGGGTCCTTCTGTCCCATTGCACGCAGATAAATTCCCTTTTTCAGTTCGTCCATTGCGTCAATGTGATCCATCCACTTAAGGTCAACGTTTTTCAGCAGAACAATACGTTCAACCTCGCGCATAAGCTCCGAGCCGATTTCCTGCTCGCGCACTGAGTAAATCTTTTCGCCCCGCTCGATAAGCTTTTCGGAAATTTCCTTCTGTTCAAGCAGGTCAAGCTCGTCGGGCGTGTACTGGAAGTCGTTTGGCATTGTGAGAATACCGATAAAGTATTCACGAAGTCCTGTAAGATTCCAGCTTGCAGCGTCGTCGCCCTGGCAGAATCTTGCGACGTTTTCCTCAACACATTCTCTCAGCATTGCGTGAATATTAGCGCTTACGTCCTCGCCGTCAAGCACCTTTGCGCGCTGGCTGTAAATAGTCATTCTCTGCTGTGACATTACGTCGTCAAAGTCAAGTACGTTTTTACGGATTGAGAAGTTTCTGCCCTCAACCTTACGCTGCGAGGATTCGATTGTCTTTGTAAGCAAGGCATTTTCAATAGGCATATCCTCCTCTATGTTGAGGCTTTCCATAACCTGCTGAACACGGTCGCCGCCGAACAATCTCATTAAATCGTCCTCGAGGGATACGAAGAAACGGCTTTCGCCCGGGTCGCCCTGACGGCCTGCACGGCCTCTGAGCTGATTGTCGATACGTCTTGACTCGTGGCGCTCTGTACCTAAGATAAACAGACCGCCTGCTTCTCTTACAGCAAGCGCCTCAGGCTCAATCTGCTTCTTGTACTTTTCGTTAAGCTCCTTGAACAGTTCTCTTGCCTTGAGAATTTCCTCGTTGTCCGTTTCCGCAAAGCCTGTTGCTTCGTTGATAAGCTCGTCCTCAATGCCCATCTTGCGCATTTCTGCCTTTGCAAGATAATCTGCATTACCGCCAAGCATAATATCCGTACCACGGCCCGCCATATTTGTTGCAATGGTTACAGCGCCTATCTTGCCTGCCTGTGCGACAATTTCCGCTTCACGCTCGTGATTCTTTGCGTTAAGCACCTCGTGCTTTATGCCAGTCTTTTTCAGCATTTTTGAAAGCAGCTCGGATTTTTCGATAGAAATCGTACCTACAAGAACAGGCTGGTTTTTAGCGTGGCACTCTTCAATCTGTCTGATTACGGCTGTGAATTTGCCCCGCTCGTTCTTGTAAATCTGGTCGTGGTGGTCAATTCTGATTACAGGCTTGTTCGTTGGGATTTCAATAACGTCAAGCTTGTAAATTCCTCTGAATTCGTTTTCCTCCGTCATTGCCGTACCTGTCATACCCGACAGCTTGTCGTACAGACGGAAGAAATTCTGGAATGTAATTGTAGCAAGAGTTTTGCTCTCGTTCTTGATTTTAACGTTTTCCTTTGCTTCAATTGCCTGATGAAGACCCTCGTTGAAGCGGCGGCCGAACATAAGACGTCCCGTAAATTCATCAACAATAATAATTTCCCCGTCCTTGACAACGTAATCAATATCCCTGTGCATAATGCCATAGGCTCTGATTGCCTGATTTACGTGGTGGAGAATTGTAAGGTTTTCGGGGTCCATAAGGTTTTCGATACCAAAATATTCCTCTGCCTTTTTAACGCCGCTTGGGAGCAGAGTTGCGTTCTTGCCCTTTTCGTCAATAAGGTAATCTCCGTCGTAATTGTCCTGATCTTCCTTTGAATCGGCCTCCACAACCTTAACGCTTCTCAGTGTTTTTGCAAGTCGGTCTGCACGCTCGTAAAGGTCGGTGGACTTGTCCCCTCTGCCCGAAATAATAAGAGGAGTTCTCGCTTCATCAATAAGAATTGAGTCAACCTCGTCCACGATTGCATAGTTCTGACCTCTCATTACACGGTCCTTCTTCTGAGTAACCATGTTATCGCGGAGGTAATCGAAGCCGAATTCGTTGTTTGTACCGTAGGTAATATCGCAGTTATAAGCCTTCCGTCTTTCGCTGTTGGGAATATCGTGAATGATAAGTCCCACAGTTAAGCCTAAGAAGCGGTGAACACGGCCGATCTGGTCGCTGTCACGCTTTGCAAGGTAATCGTTGACTGTAACAACGTGAACGCCCTTGCCTGTAAGTGCGTTTAAGTATGACGGCAAAGCGGCAACGAAGGTTTTGCCCTCGCCTGTTTTCATTTCGGCAATACGTCCCTGATGAAGAACGATGCCGCCTATGATCTGAACAGGATAAGGCTTGATTCCCAGTACACGCCACATTGCTTCACGGCAAACCGCAAATGCGTCGGGCAGAATATCATCGAGGGTTTCGCCCGCTTCAAGACGAGCCTTGAGAGCAGGGGTCTGCTCCTGCAGCTCCGAATCGGACATTGCCGCAT
>JBJERI010000120.1:0-49462 GCA_051882195.1 Ruminiclostridium sp.
TTTCCGAGAACCAGGTGGACGCCATCATCCACTTTGCCGCCTTCAAGGCCGTGGGTGAGAGTGTCAAAAAGCCCTTACAGTATTACCGCAATAACCTGGACAGCGCCATGGCCATGCTGGAAGTCATGGAGGAATTCGGCTGCAAGAAATTCGTCTTCTCCTCCTCCGCCACGGTCTACGGCCCCAACAACCCCCACCCCTACAAGGAGGAGATGAAGGCCATCGAATCCTCCAGCCCCTACGGCTGGACCAAGGTCATGATCGAGCGGATTTTGACCGACTACTGCACGGCCCATCCCGACTTCTGCGCCATATTGCTGCGCTACTTCAACCCCATCGGTGCCCATGAATCCGGCCTGCTGGGCGACGATCCCAACGGCATTCCCAACAACCTGATGCCCTACATCGGCCGGGTGGCCGCGGGCCAGCTGGAAAAACTGACCATCTTCGGCGACGACTATCCCCAGGCACAAGCTCCACTCAGGTAAAGGCTCTTGCTGACGAGGTTGACTTTAAGCTTGCTACCGAGGACAAGCTGGAGCCTCACAACAGAGAGGGCTATCAGAGCGGAAACTGGATTGTGCTTGACTACATCGACGTTATCGTACACGTTTTCCACACCGAAACAAGAGAGTTCTACGACCTTGAAAGACTGTGGGCAGACGGGGAAATAATAAATATTGAAGAATTTTTGAAATAATACTTGACAAGTGAAATATTATAATGTATAATATTCGTTGAGCATTTCTATTTTGTTATGCGTCACTACTTTTAATGTAGATAACCTGTGCCGTAAGGCAAAGGGAGGGATATAGATGGCAGAAATTCGTCTTGGTAAAAACGAAACATTGGACACAGCTTTAAAGCGTTTCAAACGTTCATGCGCAAGAGACGGCGTTCTCGCTGAGGTTCGTAAAAGAGAACATTACGAAAAGCCTTCGGTAAAGCGCAAGAAGAAGTCCGAAGCTGCTCGTAAACGCAAGTTTAAGTAATATTTACTTACAAAAATGATGTAAGCGGGCGTAATGTCCGCTTATTCGTTTTTTACGGGCAAATTTATGCTTGAATAAAGGAGCTTTCCTATGCTTTTCCGACCCCATATATGGATAAAAAACGTTCTTGCCATCGACAGGGCTTTTGTTGAAAAATACGGCTTCAGGGGCTTCATTCTCGACCTTGACAATACCCTTTCAATGCACGGAAATCCTGCCGCCGAAAACGGAATTTTCGAGTGGCTGGACAGTATGAGAGAGCTTGGCGTTAAAATGGTAATTGTGTCAAACAATACAAAAAAGCGTGTCGCTCCCCTTGCGGCAAAACTGGGGCTTCCCTTTTTCTCCTTCGGCTGCAAGCCGCTTCCCATAGGCATAAACAAAGCGAAAAAGCTTATGGGGCTTTCAAGAAAGGAAATTGCCGTTATAGGCGACCAGATTTTCACCGACGTGCTTGGCGGCAATGTTTCGGGAATAAGGACCGTCCTCGTAGAGCCATTCCATTTAGAGGACAAGCTAAGCTTTCGCTTCAAGAGAAAGCTGGAAAGCGTATTTTTCAAGCGTGATTACTCAAAGCTTGAACGTAAATAAGAAAGGTTGATTTTATGGCTGTTTCATTCGGACCGGGCGGAAATTCCGAAAGCTTCGGCAAGAGAAAATTCCCCGAAGCGCTCCCTGAATATCTCAAATCAATGAACCTTAACGGCTATGAGGTGGAATGCGGCAGAGGGGTGAGAATTTCCGAAAAGACCTATTCCCTGCTGCCAAAGCTTGCAAAGGAAAACGGCATTACAATTTCCCTCCACACTCCCTATTTTATTTCCCTTTCGGGAACAGTTGAGGAAACAAGGCTGAAAAGCGTTGAATACATCTATGAATCCGCAAAGGCGGCAAATGCTCTGGGCGCTGAAAAAATCGTTGTTCATTCGGGCTCCTGTGCGAAAATAAGCCGTGAAGAGGCGCTGGCGCTTGCAAAGGACAGCCTGCAAAGAGCGCAGAAAAGGCTTGACGCCGAGGGACTTTCCGGCATAAGAATCTGCCCCGAAACAATGGGCAAGATAAATCAGTTAGGCACTCTTGACGAGGTGCTTGAGCTTTGTCTTGTGGACGAAAGATTTCTCCCATGCGTTGACTTCGGTCACCTTAACGCAAGGACATTGGGCGGCATTAAAACAAAAGCCGATTATGAGGAAATCCTTGACAAAATCCAAAATAAGCTTGGCTTTGAGCGCTTAAAGAATTTCCACGTTCATTTCAGCAAGATTGAATATTCGGCAGGGGGCGAAAAATGCCACCTTACCTTTGAGGACGATAAGTTCGGTCCTGATTACGAGCCCCTTATGGAGCTGTTTGCGGAGCGTGGACTTGAACCGTCAATAATCTGCGAAAGCGCAGGAACACAAGCAGAGGACGCCGCCGCAATGTGTGCATATTTCAACAAAATCAGAGGATAATAAAATGGATATACTGATTATAAACGGACCAAACCTTAATTTACTGGGCTTCCGTGAGCCGGGAATTTACGGAAACGATACCCTTGAAAGTATTAACGCCGAAATTGCAAAAAAGGCAAAGCTGCTTGATTTTGACGTGGAGTTTTTCCAGTCAAACCACGAGGGCGAAATCATTGACAAGCTTCACGAGGCAAGAAACACCAAAAAGGGCGTTATCCTCAACGCAGGGGCTTACACCCATTACAGCTACGCAATCCGCGACGCTATTGCTGCAATAAAAATTCCCGTTGTGGAAGTGCATCTGTCAAATGTCGACAACCGTGAGGAATTCCGCAAGGAATCGGTAATTGCTCCCGTATGCGTGGGAAGCATTTCGGGCTTCGGCAAAAACAGCTATATACTGGGACTTTACGGTCTTAGAACGGCTATAAAAAATTAAGGCTTTCGGGAGACAACTATGAGCGTTTTAAAGGAAATACAAAAGCAGCTCCGCAGTCAGAGCCACATTGCCCTTATTACAAGCGACATCAACAGGCAGTATGTAACGGGCTTCAAATCCTCGGCAGGCGTTGCGGTAATTACCCATGACGAGGGCTTTCTGATAATAGACGCCCGCTATCACGAAAAGGCAAGCGAGCAGGTTGAGGGCTTTCACGTTATTTTAATGCAGGAGCTGAACAAGCAGCTTGAACGCATTTTTGACGAATACAACGCAGACCTTGTTTCAATTGAAAACAAGACAATGACCGTTTCGGAGCTTAAAACCTACACCGAGCGTTTCGGGAATATCGAGTTTGACTCATCGGACTGGCTTTCGGACGTTATCGGCAAGTTAAGGATAATCAAGACCGAGGAGGAAATTTCAAAGATACAGGCAGCGCAGAAAATTGCCGAAGCGGCTTTCTCAAAGCTTATTTCCAAGCTTAAGGCGGGAATGACCGAAAAGCAGGTTGCCACCGCTCTCGACTTTTATATGATGGATTTAGGTGCAGACGACCTTTCATTTGACACCATTGCGGCTTCGGGAAAAAATTCCGCCTGCCCTCACGCAGTGCCTACAAGCAAGCCCCTTGAGGACGGGGATTTCCTTACGCTGGATTTCGGCGCTGTGGTTGACGGCTATCATTCGGATATGACAAGGACTGTCTGCATAGGCAAGCCCACCGATGAAATGCGGGACGTTTACAATGCGGTTTGGGGCGCAAACACAGACGCACTAAAAGCAGTCCGTGCAGGAATAACCTGCAAGCTCCTTGACAGCGTTGCACGCTCTACCCTTGAAGCGTGGAGCCTTGACAAATTCTTCACCCATAGTTTAGGACATGGAGTGGGGCTTGAAATTCACGAAGCGCCTGCCGTATCCGCCAAAAGCGATACAACTCTCCACGAGGGCATGATAATCACAATTGAGCCGGGAGTTTACATTCCCCACAGATTCGGCGTGCGCATTGAGGATATGTGCGTTGTCACAAAGGACGGCTGCCGCAACCTTACAAACACCCCGAAATCCTTGATTTATATTTAATAGATACAGTTTTTTACAAAAAAACAAGACGATTTTTGAAAAATATAAAGAAATTTTACTAAAACACTTGCAATTGTGCGGAAAATAAGGTAAAATATAAAAGATAATTATAACAAATTTTCTGGAGGATTATTAAATATGATTACAGCAGGCGATTTCAGAAACGGTATGACCTTTGAAGAAGACGGACAGGTAATGCAGGTTATCGAATTCCAGCATGTTAAGCCCGGCAAAGGCGCCGCTTTCGTAAGAACCAAGACAAGAAACGTATTAACAGGCGCAGTAGTTGAAAAGTCCTACAACCCAACAGCTAAGTTCCCAACAGCTTTCGTTGAAAGAAAAGATATGGAATACAGCTACGAGGACGGCGATCTCTACTACTTCATGGACAGCGAAACCTACGAGCAGGTGCCGATCAACAAGCACGAAGTAGGCGACAACTTCAAGTTCGTTAAGGAAAACATGGTTTGCAAGGTACTTTCCTACAAGGGCAAAGTATTCGGCGTTGAGCCGCCAAACTTCGTTGAGCTTGAAGTAACACAGACTGACCCCGGCTTTAAGGGCGATACAGCTACCAACGCAACAAAGCCTGCTACTCTTGAAACAGGCGCAGAAATCAGAGTTCCTCTGTTCATCGATATCGGCGATATTATCCGTATCGACACAAGAACAGGCGAATATATGGAACGTGCAAACAAGTGATCAAACTTTTCGGCTGACCGGGTTTCTGTTCAGCCGAATTTTTCACAGAAAGGAAGTAACATTATGGCTATGACAATTCCTGAAAAGGTATCATTTATCAAGGGTCTTGCAGAGGGGCTTAACCTTGACGACAACACAAAGGAAGGCAAGATTATCCTTGCAATGCTGGACGTGCTCAACGATATTGCTCTTGACCTTGAAGAGGTTGACGAGGACCTTGACGAAATGGCAGAGGTGCTGTCCGACGTTGAGGAAAGCGTTTACGACCTTGAGGACGAGGTTTACGGCGAGGACGAGGACGATGAGGACGACGAGGACGGGGAATACGACGAGGATTTGTACGAAGTAACCTGCCCAAGCTGCAACAATGCCGTTGTGGTTGACTACGATGTTTTAAGTCAGGGCGAAATCGACTGCCCCAACTGCGGCGAAAAGCTGGAATTTGTTCTTGACGAAGACGACGAGGACATTGACGAATAAAAACTGTTGACAAAAAGCAAAAATAGTAATATAATAATAGAGTAATCTGTTTCAGGGCGGAGTGCAATTCTCCACTGGCGGTAAAGTCCGCGAGCCTTATGGCCGATTCGGTGAAATTCCGAAACCAACGGTATAGTCCGGATGAAAGAATCAGATGCTGAGAATATCTGCATTTGTACGCCCTTGTATTATTGCATCTACGGTGCAATAACCAAGGGCTTTTTTTCATTTCCTCGCCCAAAGCACTTACGAAATTTTTTCAGAGGAAGGAAAAACACAATGGTTACAGCAACAAAAATCTTCAGCGCAAAGAAAATCACAGTCACGGCAATTATGGCGGCGTTATCAACAGTGCTTATGTTCATAAGCTTTCCGCTGCCCACCCTTATCCCCTCGTTCATCAAAATGGACTTTTCGGAGCTGCCTGCCCTTATTACCTCTTTTGTAATTTCACCCGTTGCGGGAGTGGTTGTCTGCCTTGTAAAGAATCTCATTAATGTTCTCTTTACAACAACAGGCGGCGTAGGCGAGCTTGCAAACTTCATTTTAGGCGCAGTTATGGTGTTCCCTGCGGGAATGATTTACAAATACCGCAAAAGCCGTGTAACAGCCCTTATCGGCTGTGCAGTGGGCTCGGTAATAATGGCGGTATGCAGCATTTTCATCAACTACTACGTTACATACCCCTTCTACACCGCATTTATGCCTATGGAAGCCATTATCGGTACGTATCAGGCAATAAACCCCAATGTGGAAAATCTCTGGGACGCTCTTATCTGGTTCAATATGCCGTTCACATTCTGCAAGGGCGCAGCGGTTTCCGCAATTACGTTCATTGTTTATAAACCTCTTTCCAAGGCGCTGAAAACTCTTTAATAATTCAACTGCCATAAGCTTAAAAAGTTTATGGCAGTTTTTTTAAATTTTGCTAAAGTTATTTATTATTCCGCCGATATAATATATAAGAATACCTGTAATCCACGGAGAGGAGCGTATTATTATGTATGGCGTAACCAACAGACCAAATAATTATTTCAGTGAATACAATGCCGCTAAGACCACCAAATTTGCAGGCTCAAAGACGGCTGACGATAAAACAGCCAAGAAAGCGGATACCTTTGAATCATCTATAAAGAATTATACAGAAATAGACGAATCCGTAAAAATCCAGCCTGCTGAAAAGGCAAATCAGCCCGAAAAGGCTGAGCTTAGCGAAAAGGCGCAGAGCTACCTTGACTCGTTGAAGGAAAAATACGGCAATATGGACTTTATCATTGCCGACTTCAAGACGGACGAGGAAGCTCAGGAGCTTATGAAAAGCGGCAAAGGCTCGGAGTATAATGTTGTAATTACCCCCGATTTGCTTGAAAAAATGGCAAACGACAAGGAAGTTGCGGCTCAGTATGAGAGCGTGCTTGACAGCGCAGGAGAAAAATTCGGCGAAATGAAGGAGTCCCTGGGTGAAAACGCAGAGGACATACAGTCCTATGGCATTTCCGTTGACGGAAACGGCAAGGTGAATTATTATGTCCTGCTGAAAAACAGTCTTGATAACTTAAACGGCGAAAAGGACGGCAAGGCTGAAACCGAGGAGCAGATCAAGGACAAGACCTATCAGCAGCAGAAAACACAGATAATAAAAGCGGAAACCATCGACCAGCTTATTGAAAAGCTTGACGCTTACAAAAAGGAATTAAAGGAAAAGTCGGAGAAGCAGGAAAAAATAAACAACGCCGACAATATGCCGCCCGAAAGCTTTGAGAAATATCGCAAGGAGCCCGACCCCAACGTAAAGGGCAGCGAATACGGCGAGCTTCCCCCCGAAAGCTTCAAGAAATACGAGGAAGAGGTTGAATGGCCCGACGTTAAGGAGGCAACCTTGCCGCCAAAGAGCTTTGAGCAGTACACAAAGGCTGCGGAAGAGGCAAAAACAACCGAGGAAGAAAAGCCTGCACTTGATATTGAGGCTTGATTATTCCTTAATAACATTAAATCCCGCTTTATCGGCGGGATTTTTATGCCTATAATCTGTATTTTCAAACAAAACCCCACCTATAAGGTGGGGTTTTTCTTCTGTCAATTAAAGCAGCGACTTGTAAAGTGCAGTGATTTCCTCAACGCTGGTGTCGCGTGGGTTGCCCGGTCTGCAAGCGTCTGCATAAGCGCTTTCAGCAAGGAACGGAATATCCTCTTCCTTAACAATTTCCTTTAAGTCGGCTGGGATACCTACGTCAGCGGAAAGCTGCTTAACAGCGTCAATAGCCGCCTTTCTGTATTCCTCCTGTGACATATCGTCAACGCCCTTTACGCCCATAGCACGAGCGATTTCTCTGTACTTTTCGCCTGTAAATGGTGCGTTGTATTCCATAACTGTGGGGAGAATGATTGCGTTTGCAACGCCGTGAGGTGTGTCATAGAATGCGCCAAGGGGATGAGCCATTGAGTGAACAATACCAAGTCCAACGTTGGAGAAGCCCATGCCTGCAACGTACTGACCAAGAGCCATATCCTCTCTGCCCTCGGGAGTGTTTGCAACTGCGCCGCGGAGAGAGCGTGCAATAATCTCAATTGCCTTCAGATGGAACATATCGGATAATTCCCATGCGCCCTTTGTGATGTAGCCCTCGATTGCGTGTGTAAGAGCGTCCATACCTGTTGCGGCGGTAAGTCCCTTTGGCATTGTTGACATCATTTCAGGGTCAACAACTGCAACAACCGGAATGTCATGTGGGTCAACGCAAACGAACTTTCTGTTCTTTTCAACGTCGGTGATAACGTAGTTGATTGTTACCTCTGCGGCAGTACCTGCTGTTGTTGGAACAGCGATAATCGGAACGCAGGGGTTCTTTGTGGGAGCAACGCCCTCAAGACTTACAACGTCAGCGAATTCGGGGTTTGTGATGATAATGCCGATTGCCTTTGAGGTATCCATTGACGAGCCGCCGCCGATAGCGATTATGTAGTCAGCGCCGCTTTTCTTGAAAGCCTCAACGCCTGTCTGAACGTTTTCAACTGTTGGGTTAGCCTTGATATTTGAATAGATTTCGTAAGCAAGACCTGCATTGTCAAGAACGTCTGTTACCTTTTTTGTAACGCCGAACTTGATTAAATCCGGGTCGGAGCATACAAAAGCCTTCTTGAAGCCTCTTCCCTTTACTTCGTCGGGAATGCTGTTGATAGCGCCTGCGCCGTGATATGATGTTTCATTGAGAATAAAACGATTAGCCATTGGAAATAACCTACCTTTCATTAGGGACAAGCCCATTCATTACTTACATATTAACAAAAAGTTACATTAAAGTCAAGTGCTTTTCAACATTTTTCACAAAGTTTTTAACAATTCTATATAATCAAGCCTTTTTATTCCCTATAATGGTAAATTTTACATTGTGCATAAGTAACAAATTTATGTTTTTTCAAAATAATTTATTAAATAAATGCTACAACTATTGATTTTTTCGGCGGTATGATGTATAATTAAATAAATAATAAGGCTTTCAGCCAGCAAGGAAGGTATATTATTATGGAATCCAATATCCTGCTTGAAAGCGGCACTAACGAGCTTGAGCTGCTTGAATTTATCGTCGGAACAAAAAATTACGGTATAAATATTGCTAAGGTAAGCGAAATAATGATGTACAGCGAGGTTACGCCTATGCCCTCGGCTCCCCCCGAGGTTGAGGGCGTATTTATGCCCCGTGACAAGCTTATTACGGTTGTTGATTTGCACAAGGTCCTCGGAATGGAAGCGCAGCCGGATGAAAGAGGTCTGCTTATCGTCTGCGAATTCAACCAGATGGACATCGCTTTCCACGTTACAGCCGTAAGAGGAATACAGCGCATCAGCTGGACAAATATCGAAAAGCCCCCGGCAGTTGCAAATGCACAGAATTCGGGCATTGCAACAGGCATTGCAAAAATTGACGGAAAAATTATACTTATCCTTGACTTTGAGAAAATCATTTCCGACATCAATTGCAGCGCAGGTCTTGACGTAAGCGGAATTGAGCATATTGAGGTTACCGAAAAGGTTGAAACTGACGCACATATCGTTATTGCCGAGGACTCCCCATTCCTTAACAAGCTTATTGTTGACGCACTTAAAAAGGCGCACTTTGAAAATGTTTCCACCTTTGCCAACGGCAAGGACGCATGGGACTACATTTCAAGCTTCAAGGGTCAGGGCAATATTACCGACAGCATCAAGGTGGTTATTTCCGATATTGAAATGCCCCAGATGGACGGTCACAGACTAACCAAGCTTATCAAAGACGACAACGAGCTTAAGGCAATCAAGGTTTTCCTGTTCTCCTCCCTTATTGATGATAAAATGAGGAAAAAGGGCGAATCCGTAGGCGCAGACGAGCAGTTCTCAAAGCCCCAGATAGGCGGACTTGTAAAAAGACTTACGGAAGTGCTTACAAAGTAGTACATAAAAATACTATAAAAGCAGCTGTTTTTACGGCTGCTTTTTTCTACATAAATTTACATTCAGTAACATTACTGTTACAAAAGTTTACAGAATTGTTAATTTTAGTTACAATTGTTTACAGTTTCCGTTTTTTATTGATTTTTGCCTTTATAAATGATATACTTTAACTTGTATAAAAAATCCCGAAAGGATAAGATAAATGAACAGCTATTCAATTGCATCTCAGCATGAGAAGCTTAAACAAATCGTAGAGGAAATAGAAAAGGTAATTATCGGCAAGCGTGAAGTGGTAAGAATGCTGCTTATTGCGCTTTTGTCGGGAGGTCACGTTCTTATTGAGGACGTGCCCGGCGTTGGAAAAACCACCCTTGCCACCGCTTTAGGAAAAGCAACCGGGCTTGAATGTAAGCGTGCCCAGTTCACCCCCGATGTTATGGCGTCGGATATTACGGGCTTCACTATGTTCAACAAGGAGCTGAACAAGTTCGAATTTAGACAAGGCCTTGTAATGTGCAATATTCTCCTTGCGGACGAAATTAACAGAACTTCCCCCAAAACCCAGTCCGCCCTCCTTGAAGCAATGGAGGAAAGAAGCGTTACCGTGGACGGCACAGCCCACAAGCTGCCCGCACCATTTATGGTAATCGCAACGCAGAACGAGGTTGGCTATGTGGGAACATTTCCACTTCCCGAAGCACAGCTTGACCGCTTTATGATGAAAATTTCAATGGGATATCCCACTATTGAAGAGGAAATGGACATTATTTCGGGCAGACGCTCCGACGAGCCATTGAAGAACGTAAAGCCAATCTGCACCGCCGAGGATATAATGGAATGTATGGAAACGGTAAAGCTTATTAACCTTGAACAAAGCGTTTACAGGTACATAGTGGAGCTTGTTGCCGCTACAAGAAAGCACCCCTCCGTACTGCTGGGCGCAAGCCCAAGAGCCTCTCTTGCCCTTATGAGGGCTTCGCAGGCTTATGCTTATCTTTCGGGCAGGACTTATGTTGTCCCCGAGGACGTTATAAAAATGACGCCCTTTATTCTTGCTCACAGATTGCAGCTTACCCAGGAGGCAAAAATAAAGCGCACCGACGAAATGGACGTGCTTAAGGACATTGCACAGAGCATAAAGCCGCCTCTCAGAAAAAACGAGGGCTGAAATGGCTAAGTATCGTGTTTTTTATATCCTTATGCTGTTAGGGCTGACGGTGCTTACGGTTTGCTATCAGAGCGAGCTTACCTTTATTCTGTTAGCGTCCTTTGCGGCAATGCCCGTTGTTACGCTGGTTTTGCTGATAATCTCCTTTTTATGCGTTAAAATAACGGTCACTCCACCAAGCGCCATTGTGCAGAAAAACCAGTCCCTTACAGCCGAAATAACGGTGAAAAACCGTTTTATAATGCCCCTTGCTCCCGTCCGAATTTTCGGAATGTTTCAGGACGACAAAAGCACCCGTCCCGAGCGGAAGCAGATTTTGCTTTCCGTACCGCCTTTTAAAAAGGTAACCTTAAGCTTCGGCGGCGGCTTTAAGTACAGAGGGCAGTATTTTCTGGGAGCGGAGCGGGCGGAGTTTGTGGATCTTTTAAAAATATGGCGGCTGTCAAAGCGGCTTAAGCCCTCAACAAGCGTAATCGTGCTGCCAAGACGTATTGATATTTCAAACCCATCTGATACCGCAGACAGCGACCTTGAGCATTTTCTCAGCCGCTATTCCGCATACGAAAAAAATAATTTTTCCTTTATACGAGAATACCGTGAGGGAGATTCGTTAAGGTCTGTTCATTGGAAGCTGTCCGCCAAATCCGACCAGCTTATTGTCCGTGAATTTGAGCAAAATATCAGCAGCAACGCAGTTATTTTCTGCGATTTAAGCGGAAATTCGGACAATGCTGACATTATGGCGGGACAGATTGACACGGCAATCGAAACCGCTCTTGCCATAACAAAAGCCTGCATTTCCGAGGGCAACACCGCCGTAAACGCATGGTACAGCGCAGAGGAAAGCAAGGCGGTAAGCTGCATTTCGGACAATACCACCGACTATGAAAGACAATTCTATCTTTATTCCGTTGCAAAAAACCACAGTGGAGAGGCTTTCTGCAATGCTGTAAAAGAGCTTGCCGACCTTTGCGGCGGCTCGGAAACGGTTTATATTATCACATCAAGAATCGACGATAAATTTGCCGCAATGCTCAAAGAAAGCGGCATTGCACTAAGCACCGTAAAAATTCTCGCAGTAAACTGTCAGAATGACGGTGCGGCTGAATATCTGAGAGAAGACGCACAGGTGCGGATATTTGACATTGACGAGGAAAACCTTGTAAAATCAATCGAAATGGCAGTCGGGAGCAAATCCTAAATGAAGAAAAACAAGAACAAATACGGCGCAGTCAGCACCGTTGCAGGAGATACATATTTAACAGGCTCGGTTAGTCTTACCTATCTTTTTTTGGTAAGGCTTGTTCTTGTATGCGTTATTGGCGGCTGCGCTCCCGTAATTATTGCTCAGTTTTATTCCGTGCCCGTTGATTTATGGCAAATCGGGCTTTTGGGCGCAGGCTTTTCCGCATTGTTCTTTATTCTCTATTCCCTTTTCAACAAGTGGCTGGTTTCGGGAGGAATCCTCATTGCAGCAGGAGCAATCCTCTATATTTACCGCACAAGACTGATAAAGGGCTTTTTCTATTTCAGCGACTGGATACTAAAAAGCCTTGACAGCAGACTGCTTCACACCGAATCCTTCCTCCATTACAGGTCTGATTTAATTATTCCCTCAAGTGTAACCGTGCAGGAAGCCTGTACGCTTTATATGGTCATTCTTGCCGCTTTGCTTGCCCTTATTTTCACCGTTTCCCTCAGAACAAGACTTCGCACAGCCACAGTTGTTTTTACGGAAATACTGCTTGTTTTACCCTGCTTTGCGGCGGAAACGGCGGATTTCTACTGGACGATCGTCCCCTTTGCGGCGGCTGTGGTGGGATTTGAAACCGTATGGTCAAGCTATGAGCTGGAGGCAAATTACATTTTCTGGGGTCTCAGAAAATCAGCCTATGCCCTTAACAAGGAGGAAAGCAAGTACAGCAAAAAAACCGCACGGTATTACCCTGCACGGAAAATAAAATCCGACCTGCCCCGCTACAACAAATATACGGGAAACGCTCTTGCCGCCGTGATTATTTTCGGGGGACTGATGACGGTTTTCGCCTCCATTGCCACCCAAACTCCTGTAATCGACTATGAAAAGCTTTATCAGGATATTAGCGATATGTACGTCAGAGCGGTAAACGGCATTGAAAGCACCTTTAACTTTAATCTTAACCTTGGCAGCGACGAATACAGCGGCTATTTCTCCGATCCCGATTCAAACAGAATTTCCATAAACGCTCCCGGAACAGGCAATCTCCCCGTGCTTACTGTCACCCTCGACACAAACGAAAGCCCTGTTTTTCTCCGTGGGGATATTGGCGTTGATTTTACGGGAACACAGTGGACAACCTTCAGCGCCGAGCAATATGTCAAGAACGCCGAAACCGCCGATATGCTGGCGAATTATTATCCCGAAACGGATTTTCAGGTGTTCAGGCAAAAGCTTATGTTTCAGGGCTATAACCCCGATGATTTTATCGGCTTTCAGAAAATCAAGATCGAGTATCTCCGCTCAACAAGGGTTGCTCTTGTTCCTGTTGCGCCCTACGAGCTTAACTATAAAACAGGTGATATTCTCGAAAGCACGGGAGATTTCGTGCTGCGGCTGAAAAAGCAATCGGGAACGTTAAAAACCTACGAAAGCCTTACTCTTTATCCCATAATGAACAATATGGACTTCGGCACAGCCCTTGCAAATACCTCTGATTATGATTACAGCGCTATGGAATGGACCTTGCCAAACGGTATTTCAATGGAAACATACAACAGCTACAAGTCCGTTTACGACCGCTTTGTGACGGAAACCTATCTTGGCGTTCCCGAAGCGGAAAAGGATAATATTGTCTATCTGCTTGGCGAAATAAAAAAATACGGCTATGATGTTTACGGAATTGACAAGAACAGCACAAAAGACAGATACAATACCGCCGAGGCAATATGCAGCTTTTTCCACAGCAACTACACCTACTCCCTTACCGCCGACAATACCGACAAAACCTACGGCACAACAATAGGCTCCTTCCTGCAGAAAACCAAGTCGGGTCACTGCGCCCTTTACGCTACCTCAATGGTGCTGGCAATGCGAAGTCTGGGAATCCCTGCAAGATATGTAACGGGCTATGTGGTTCAGGGAAACGGCACTCCCGTAAACGGCGGCTATGAATACACCCTCCGTGACCGCAACCTTCACGCGTGGGTGGAGGTTTATTTCCCCGAAATAGGCTGGCTGCCCTTTGACCCTACATCAAGCAATACTTCGTACAGCACCGTCGCAACAACCACTCCCTCTTCCTCGGAAACCAACACGACAACTCCTTCGACAACAAGACCCTCGGAAGAGTCAACCTCCGCTTCCCATGCAACAACTACCTCAAAGCCCGAAAACTCCATTTCAGGCAGCGGAACAGAGCTTTCCCTTACTCCTGCGGAACAGGCAAGCATAAGCCGTGAAGCGATTTTTGCAATAGTAATTATCGCCGCCTCCGTTCTTGCCGTAGTTCTGCTTGTATTGTGGCTTGTTTCCCTTAAAAAAGCGGAACAGAAATTCTTTGCAAAAATGAGAAAAGTCCCCGAAAAATATATGTCCGAGCTGTTCACCTTTACCCTAAGACTGCTCAGCGCTTTCGGAATCGAGCAGAAAAAGGGCGAGCTGCCTGTTGCCTTTGCAATAAGGACGGACAAGAAATTTCCTCTTGAAAACGGTTCAATGTGCGACGTAATGTCAATTTTCGAAAAGGCTGAATTCAGCGGCGGAGAGCTTTCCCATGAGGAATGTGCCCTGGCTGCGGAATATGTTTACGCTCTTTACAGTGCAACCGTTCTTAAGGCAAATCCCTTGAAAAAAATTATTTGCAGAGCGGCGTTATTTTAATTCAATGAATTTAACAAAAAATATTGCATTTTTCCAAATTATTTGTTATAATTAGGGTAATATGGATTTTGCCCTGCAAAAACGGCAATTTCACAAATTTTCTGAAAGGAAATTTTTACTATGAGATTGATTACACGTTCGGATTTTGACGGTCTTGCCTGCGGCGCACTGCTTCTTGAGGCAGGAATTATTGACTCATGGACCTTTGCTCACCCAAAGGATATTCAGGACGGACTTGTTCCCGTAACGGAAAACGACGTGCTTGCAAACGTGCCTTTTGTGGAGGGCTGCGGACTTTGGTTCGACCATCACTCCAGCGAGGAGGAACGTGTTAAGTACAAGGGCAAATACAAGGGCGAAAGCCGCATTACTCCAAGCTGCGCAAGAATTATCTATGAATACTACGGCGGAAAGGAAAGATTCCCCCAGTTCGACGACCTTATGGTTGCAGTTGACAAGGTTGACTCGGGCAATCTTACACGGGAGGAAATCCTCAACCCACAGGGTTGGATTTTAGTAGGCTTTTTAATGGATCCAAGAACTGGTCTTGGACGTTTCCGCAACTTTACAATAAGCAACTATCAGCTTATGGAAAAGCTGCTTGTATGCTGCCGCACAATGACAACGGCTGAAATTCTGGCAATGCCCGACATCAAGGAAAGAATCGAGCTTTACAACGACCAGACCGAGCATTTCAAGGAAATGGTTGCGGCTCACACAAAGACCGAGCGTGATGTAATAATCACCGACCTCCGTGGCGTTGACCCAATTTACACAGGCAACCGCTTTATGATTTACAGCCTTTACCCCGAACAGAATATTTCTGCCTGGATTGTTTCGGGCAAGGGCGGCAAGGGCTGCTCCGTAGCGGTAGGCTACTCCATTCTCAACAGAACAAGCAACGTCAATGTAGGCAGTCTTATGCTGAAATACGGCGGCGGCGGACACAAGGCGGTAGGTACCTGCCAGTTTGCGGACGAGGATATTTCCGAAAAGCTGCCAAAGCTGCTTGACGAGCTGGTAAACTACGATAAGTACTATAATGTATAATCATTTGCAGTCGGCGTTTTTGCCGACTGTTTTCATAATGGGGGATAAAATATGAATCCACAAGAATTTTACAGCGCTCTTTCAGCAAACATCAGCAAGGTAATCAAGGGCAAGGAAAGGGAAATAAAGCTGGTTATTGCCGCTTTATGCGCAAAGGGTCATGTTCTTCTTGAAGACGTTCCCGGAACGGGAAAAACCGTTCTTGCCAAGGCAATTGCAAAAAGCATAGGCGGCGATTTTGCAAGAATACAGTTTACCCCCGACCTTTTGCCCTCGGATATTACAGGAATAAACTTTTTCAATATGAAAGCGCAGGAGTTTACTCTGCGGAAAGGCCCCGTTTTCACAAACATTCTCCTTGCGGACGAAATAAACCGTGCCACTCCCCGAACACAGTCGGCATTGCTGGAATGTATGGAGGAAAGGCAAGCGACAATAGACGGGGAAAGCTATCCGCTTCCTGCTCCCTTTGCGGTAATCGCAACGGAAAACCCTGTTGAAACACAAGGTACTTACCCCCTCCCCGAAGCCCAGCTTGACCGATTTCTTATAAGGCTTTCTCTGGGCTACAGCGACAGGGAAAGCGAAATTGAGATACTGTCGGGCTTCGGAGCGGTTCACCCTCTTGAAAAGATAGAAACGGTGGTTTCGGCAGAGGATTTGCTGAACGTGCAGAACGAAATCTGCAATGTTAATGTAAACGAGGCTGTTAAAGGCTACCTTGCCGACCTTGCCGCCGCTACCCGAAAGGACACACGCATAAGGCTTGGCGTAAGCACAAGAGGTCTGCTTGCCCTTATGAGAATGTCGCAAAGCATAGCCGCAATTGAGGGCAGAGCCTACGTTATTCCCGATGATGTAAAGCTTTGCGCTCCCTATGCAATGTGCCACCGAATTATCTGCCGTGAGCGTGGAATTAACGGCTCAAAAGCCGCCGAAATTGTTTCCGATATACTTGGCTATGTTCCCGTGCCAACTGAAGATATAGACTGATATGGAAGTTATTGTTATTGCAGTTATCTGCTTTCTTACCGCTTTTATAGAAATGACTGTCTATAAAAAGCTGGCAATGAAAGGAATTAACTACTCTCTTACCATAAGCACAGCCGAAGCCACAGAGGGGGACGAAATCGAAATTATCGAGCAGATAACCAACGGCAAGGGACTGCCTGTGCCTTGGCTTAAAGCGGAAATCGCTACTTCCCCTTATCTTGAATTTATGGGCACAACCGTAAGCGAAAACACCCGCTTTGTGCCAAGCGTTTTCGTCCTGCGCCCCAATCAGAAATGCACCCGAAAATGGAAAGTAACCTGCCTTAAGCGTGGAATTTTCCGCTTTGACGATACCACCCTTGTGGCAAGCGACCTGTTAGGGCTGGTAACGGTTTCAATGCGTGCAAGGGTTGACGCAAAAATAACCGTATTGCCAAAACCTGCGGAAGTGGGTGAAATGCACCTTTCCAAAGAGGAGCTTTTCGGCAATATTTTCGTGAAGCGCTTTATCTGCCCCGACCCATTTGAAATTTCGGGAGTCCGTGAATACACCTCAAGGGATTCAATGAGCTCAATCCACTGGCAAAGTACTGCAAGACAGCAGCGCTTTATGGTTTACAACAACGAATACACCACCTCCAACAACGTCCTTGTGGCGCTTAATATGCAGAGAGCGGAGGAGGGTGTGCTTTGCTGTGCCAATATGAGCCATGTTGAGGGCTTTATCAGGCATTGCGCCTTTCTTTTTGAGGAATGTGAGAATAATGGAATGAAAATTTCCTTTGCCTCAAACGGAGGCTTTGAGGAGGGCGTTTTTCTCCGTGAAATGGACGTTCATTCCCTTTTGTACACCCTTGCGGAAATTGAGGAAATATGCTCCGTTAAATTCACAGAAATGCTTGAAAATATCAGCCTTTCGGGCTTTACGGATATTATAATAGTAACCCCCTATATAAGCGGCAGTCTTGTTGAATTTGCGGAAAAACAGCGCTGCGAAAACCGCAATGTGGTGTTCTGCTGCGCTGACGATACGGAAATTCCCTTTGAGGTTGTGCCAATAAAGAAATGCCGCAATTTCCTGCGGCTTTCGGACGATAAGGAGGCAGTCTGATGAAACGTGAGCTTTTCCCGCTGAAGCTGCTTTCCGCCTTCGGAATGTTTTTGGTTATCTTTCCGCTGATTTTTACGGGAACGGTTATTGTTTCTGAACAGATAAGCATAGAGAAGATCGCCTTTGTTTACGGACTGAGCCTTGGCGGAGCGCTTATAGGCTATACCATTGCTGAAATAAGGCACGGTCACAAATGGAAAAACAAAGCCGCACAGACAGCTTTCAGCGTTTTTACAAGGCTGCTTGGCATTGCCGCCGCAATAATTCCCTTTGCGGTAATGTGTCTGTTGAATCAGAAAACGGTAATGTCCTTTATTGTGGGCGTAAGCTGTGTTTTCGGCTATTTCACAGGCTACAAATTTTTCTGCAAGTCCTTCAGCGACATTTTTACAATGCCATGGCTTGGAGGCTATGCAGTTGAATTTATCGCCTGCTTTCTGATTTATACAATGTACGCTCCCGAGGAGCTTGCAGAAACAGGCAAAAGCGTTATGATTTACTCAATGCTCATTGAGGTGCTGGTTGCGGCAATACTTATAAATCAGACCAACATTTCCGTTCACACAAACCGCCGAAAAGGAACACAAGCCCTTATTCCAAAGGGGCTCCGAGCCTACAATATGGGAATGATCGCCCTTGTAGCTGTAATATTCGGTGTGTTTTATACTTTCCGTAATGAAATCGGCTATGTGCTTTATCAGCTTTACAGACTGATAATGTGGCTGGTGTTCAAGTTTATGAGCATTTTTTCCGCTGAGCCTGTGGATCTTTCCTTCAGCACCGACGAGCTTGCGGGAGAAGCGTCCCAAATTCAGGAGGGAAACGACCTTGTTACCTTTATACTTAAAATTGTTTTCATTGCAGGCTGTGTTGCCGCTGTGATTATTTTCAGAAAAAAGCTTTTGGCGGCACTAAAATCCTTTGCGGACATTTTCAGAAGAAAGGATAACCTCACCGACTACAAGGACAGCGCCTTTACGGATTATTACGAAAAAATCGTTTATGACAAGAAAAGCAGGCGTGAAAAAAACTCCTTAAAGGCGGCAATAAAGGCATACAAAAGGGAGCAGAATCCCGAGAAGAAATACCGTCTTGGCTACCGCTCCTTTATGCTGTGGATGAAAATGAACCATATTCCCCCAAATCGCTCCGATACTGCAAATACCCATTTTGACAAGTCAAAAGGTACGTTTGCGGACAGCAATACTCTTTCGGAAATCGTCACATTGTACAACAGCATACGATACAATTCAAGCGGCGTTACCGCCGAAAACCTTGCAGAAATGGATAAGCTGATTGAGCTTATCAAATAAGCGCAGCCTGAGAAGAAACCAATACTTCTCAGGCTGTTGTTATTTGCAAAAATCGCCATTATTACTCCATAGAGGTGAAATACATAGGCGAAGAGTCCCCACTCTTTTCAAAGCCGCAGCTTTCATAGAAATCCAGCTTATCATTATAGGCAATCAGCGCAATTTTCAGATAGTCCCTGTAATGCTCCTTTGTCATTTCAACCAGCCTTCTTCCGATACCCTGTCCCTGATACGCTGGATTTACAAGTAGATAATGAATATAGGCGGTCATAATTCCGTCGTCCATGGCGCATATCATGCCCACCAGCTTATCCTTGTCCCATGCGGAAAAAACCGTTTTGTAGTTTTTCATTGCCGTTACCAACTTGTGGGGATATTTTCCCGAGGACCACTTAACCGAAAGAAACAGGTCTTCAAGGTCTTCCTTTGTGAAATCGTGTGTTTCCTTGTATTCTATGTTCATATAATTTCTCCGTTTTTTATTTTATTATACTAATGCCACCGCAAAAAGTCAACATGAGTATGCTGCGTTATCATATATCGCAAGCCCTGCGAATATGCTTATATTAAAGCAATTCAGAAAGGAATGATTATATGAAGCAAGATGATTTTGAAGCCGCTGTGCGTAAATACACCGAGGAGCTTATGCGCTATAATGCAAAAAGAGCAAAGACCGATCCTGCCTCAAAGCCCCCTGCCGCCGAAAAAACAATAGCAGAGGAAAAGCCAGCCGTAAGCATTCAGCCAAAGCCTGTCCGGGAAAAAGCTGAAACGGCTGAGCCTGCCGAGGAACAGGAAATAGTTTTCACTCCAAGCGTTGAATCCGTTGTTGAGGAGCAAGAGGAGGAAACAGAGGAACAGCAACGTGAAGAACAGCAGGAAAGCATAATCACCGAGCACCCCGACCCAACCGAGGAACAGCTTGAAAAATTTGCCGCCGAACAGTCACATCAGGAAGAAATGCCCGAGGAAACCGCCCCCGAACAGCCCGAAGCTGTTGAGGAAACACCCGAAGAAATTATCTCCCAGCCGTCCCATTCCGCTCCAAAAAATCAACTTCCCCCTACCGCCGATGAATTTGTTGAGCAGAATACGGAACCTGAAACCGAAAATCCCGAGGAAGAAGCCGCAGAGGAAAATCCGTTGTCCCGGCTTGAAGCTGACGAGGATTTTGAGGAAATCGCTCCCGAAGAGTTCATCGACATTCCCGAGGAGGAAAAGCTGGAACAGCGCTACAAGGGCAGAGGGGTGCTGAAAGTAACGGCAATTACAGCCGACGGCACAATGCCACTTGAAAACGTGGTTATAAAAATCAGCTATGAATCCGAAAATGGAGATGAGCTTTACGCAGTTGCACGAACAGGCATAAGCGGTCAGATTGAGCCTGTTACTCTGCCTGCTCCTGTTTCCGACCAGAATGCAAAGGACGTGCTTTTTGCGCCCTACACCATTACTGCACAGCTTAGCGGCTACACTGGAGTAAGCATTACCAACGTGCCCATTTTTGACGGACAGATCACTTCTCAGACCTTTAACCTTGCTCCATTGCCGCTGGGTACGGAAAGCGGAAATATGGACATTGTAAGTGAAGAACCGAAGTTTTAAGAAGGAGCAGCTATGCCCGAATTACCCTATATTCCCGAACAGATAACCGTGCACCTTGGCGCTCCCGACCAGAGCGCTCCCAATGTGACCGTACCTTTCCCCGAATATGTGAAGAACGTCGCTTCAAGCGAAATTTTCCCCACCTGGCCCGAAGCCTCTCTCCGAGCAAATATTTACGCCATAACCACCTTTGCTCTGAACAGAGTTTATACCGAGTGGTACCGTTCAAGGGGCTATGACTTTGACATTACCAACAACACCCAGTACGACCAAAAATTCATTCAGGGACGTGACATTTTCCAGTCGGTAAGCGTAATTGCAGACGAGCTTTTCAACAACTATGTTGTTCGTCAAGGCACAATCGAGCCTTATTTCACCGCTTTCTGCAACGGCACAACCGTAACCTGCGACGGGCTTTCCCAGTACGGCACCGTTGCTCTTGCGGAACAGGGCTATTCCCCCTACGAGATTTTGCAGTATTATTACGGCGATGATATCAATATTGTGCAGAACGCCCCCGTGCGCATAATCACACCCAGCTATCCCGACAGAATTGTCCGTGAGGGCGAGGCGGGCAACGATGTGCGCTCAATTCAGATACAGCTTAACCGCATAAGCCGCAACTATCCAGCAATACCCAAAATTCCCTCTCCCGACGGAGTTTTCGGCACTCCCACAAGAAATGCGGTAACCGCCTTTCAGCGCATTTTCGGACTGCCTGCAACGGGTGAGGTTGACAAGGCAACGTGGTACAAGATAGGCTTTATTTACACTGCGGTAAAGCGCCTTGCGGAGCTGGATTCGGAGGGAATTTCCCTTGAGGAAGTGCCCAAGCAGTTTGAAATCGAGTACAGCAAGGGCTCAACAGGTGACGGAGTCCGTGTTCTCCAGTACTATTTAAATGTAATCGGCGCATATTACGCCAACGTCCAGCCCGTAAACGACATTACAGGCTATTTCGGAGAACAGACGGAAGCGTCACTGAAATCCTTTCAGCGGCTGTTCGGTCTGCCAATAACGGGAGTTGCCGACCGTCAGACCTGGTACGCCGTTTACGACGCTTATGTGGGAATTGCGGAAACACTGCCCCCAAGCGAAACCGAGGTTGCAATTTATCCCGGCACTATTCTTAAAGAGGGTACTGAAAACCAATATGTGCTTATTCTGCAAACCTACCTTTCCTATATCAGCGACTTTTTTGACGAAATTCCCGATGTTGAAACAACGGGCTATTTCGGACCCCAGACAAAAGCCGCCGTGCTTACTTTTCAGCGGTTCAGCGGACTTGAGGAAACAGGCACGGTAAACGCAATAACCTGGGATACTCTTGCGGGAATTTATTCCGACATAAAATTCGGCGCAGACAAGCGGCCGTATCAATTCCCCGGCTATGTTATAAGATAGGAAAGGATCTTGCTATGTATACCGAACAGCAGAAAAGGGATTTTATAAGGGAAATACAGACCTATCTACACTATATTTCAAGGCTTGAGGGGAGTATTCCCGTTGTTATTCCCGACGGAATTTACGGCAATGAAACCAGAGCAGCTGTTACTGACTTTCAGAAGCTTTACGGCATAAAGCCCACAGGCGAGGTTGACCAGGGCACATGGGACAGGGTGGTTATAGTTTACCGCGATCTTGCGGAAATTCCGCGTCCTGTTTATTTTTTGCCGACCAGAAATTACGTTATCGGAAAGGGAGATACAGGCTCTCTTGTTTATATGGTTCAGCTTATGCTTAAGGAGCTTGGGGATTTCTACGGCAATATTTCTTCCCCGAGAGTAAGCGGAGTTTACGATACCGATACGGAAAACGCAGTAAAGGACTGGCAGAAATCCGCACGGCTTAAGCAGACGGGAAGTACCGATATGGATACCTGGAACATACTTGCGGACGCTTTCAGCAGGCTAAATTCATCAAGATAAAAATGCTCCCACAAAAACCGTGGGAGCATTATGCTGTATAATACTAATAACCATTTAAACTCAGGAAATCTTTGCCGAAATCCGGCACCGCTATCGTCGTCAAAGAAACTTGACGTACATACAGTACGCCTGCGTTTCTTTTCCTAGATATCGATACCGTCTTTCTGCAAATCTTTTCCTTCGTTCAAACGGTTATTAGTATAAACCCTATTGATATTTCACGGCAGAACCCATTGCTTTGCCTTTTCGTAATCGTCGAGAAATTTCACCCCGCAGCCTTTCATTTTCCCTATTTCACGGAAAGCACGGCGGTTAAAAAAGCCCTCCACGCCTACAAAGGCAATTTTCATAAAGCGCTTTTCCGTTTCTGTAATTGCCTTTACTATACAGGAAATTATCTCCTCGTCAAGTTCCGTCCTGTCAAGATTGATTATCATAAAGGAGGTCATAGAGGGCTTGCAGAATTTCGGGCAATCGTCAAGGAATTTCTATATGACCTTTTCCTTGAAACAGCCCATTCCGTCAAGATGCTCGCACCATATCGAACCGCCGTTGTAAAACAGTTCAAATGACTTCTTTTTTATGCCTGCCTCTGTTATGCTGTCCATAAACTCACCCCACATTTTTGTTTATTGTAGCATAATTGCCGCAGAAAATCAACAACCGCCTCCGATTTTTCGGAAGCGGTATGATTGATTATATTCCCAATGTAGTCTTTATTTTATCAACCAGCTTTGCGCTTGCCTTTTCGTGGGTCTTTTCCGTGGGGTGCCAGTCAGCCGCATAGCCGTCCGCCTGATTCTGAGGTGCAAACGACATTGAATATACGTTTGTATCCCCTGTTTCCTCGTTGTAAGCCTTTACTTCGGAAATAATTGTTCTTGCAAGGGTGTTGCCCATAATTCCTAAAACGCAGAAGATTTTTGCGTCGGGATTCTTTTCTCTGACGTGCTTTACAAAATCAATGTACGCTGTGCCGAATTCAGCCATTTTGTCCTTATCGGTCTTGGTGTAGGTTTCATCGTTTGTGCCAAGGTTGATTACTATAATGTCGGGCTGTCTTTCAAAGCTCCATTCGATTTCGGCAACATCGCTGTTGGCATAGGAAAAGCCTATTTTATCATAATATTTAGGCAAAACCTGAGAATCCGATTTGGTTGATGGTTCGTTTGTGTAGCCTGAAATAACTCCGTAGCCGCTGATTGAAACAAGGCTGCAATCGGCGTCAAGAGCCTGTGCTGTCTTGTAAGCGTAGGTCTTGGTGCAGTCCTCGGTAGTGGTGGAGAAATGATGATCTCTGTCCTCGTCGTCAACGCCGTAGCCGCAGGTTATGGAGTCGCCTATAAATTCAATAAACAGCTCCTTGTCGGGAGTAGGAGCGATTTCGCCGCCCTCAACCGTAATTCCCGTTACGGAAAAGGTTGACATTGCCGTTTCGGAAAGCTTTATAAGGCTTATTGTTACCGTCTTTTCGCTGTCGCTTTCAAAAGCTGTGTATGTATGCTGGCTTTCCTTAAGCATTTCGTCAATAACTCTTTCGCCGTCAACGTAAATAGCAATTCTTGCGTTATTGTCGTCGTTGTCGGGCTTTGCCGCATTGTCGCCCTCAACGGTTATTTCCGCCTTAGTGCCCGTAAAGGTAAATTCAAGTCCAGTGCCCGAATAAGCGCAGATAAGGTCGCAGCCGTCATAATAGGCTCTGCCAAGCAGCTTTACGTTATCCGCCGAGGGAGCATAGGTCTTTGCGGTATTTGCCGCCTCCGTTGTCTGCTCTGTTAATTCCGTAACGGGGGCTTCCGTATTTCCTCCGCCGCTTGTGCTTTCGCCTGAGCCTGTGCAGGCGGTAAAGCTTAATGTAAGAGCAAAGGCGCATAAAAGGGTTGTAATTTTCTTAAGTTTCATAATAAACCGTCCTTTCCCTGTGATTTCCTGAGAATATAATATCACACCCCAAGACATAATGCAAATAGTATTTTTCATTACATTTTATAAGTTCATAATTATATGTATTGCATTTATAATACATTGTAACTAATATTGCATCATAAAAATTGTGTAAAATCACAAAGTACAGACTTTGAAACCTAAAATTTGTTGGATTTCTACAATTTTAGTCATTCTTTATTGCAATATTTGAATAAATATGGTAAAATAAACCTAAAATACTTATTCATTTTACCCATTATATTTGAAGGTTTATTTCCTGCTTATGGTAAAATCAAGATACTTGCTCCGTTTGTCTTAAGCGGATTTATTATACATAACAGAGAGGGAAACAATGAAGAATTTACAGTTTAAGAATATGCTTATGATAATTCTTTGTACGGTTCTGTCAATTGCCATAGTAGGCGTCATAAGCATCGCCACGTCAAGAGCAATTATAGAAGACACCTCCTCTTCAAATCTGCACCTGCTTACCGAAAACTCTGCAATGAATCTTGACGCCTCCATAAACAGCATTGAGCAGAGCGTAAACATACTCAGCGAATTTACTCTCAATTCACTTGTGGATGTAAACAGCCTGCTTACAAATAAGGATTATTTCAACGAATACAAACAGAGGATAGAAAGCCTTGCAAAAACTCTTGCGGAAAACACAAAAAGCTGTACCTCCGTTTATATGCGCTTCAACCCCGAAATCAACATACATTCGGGAATTTTCCTTGTGTATAACGAGGAAACAAAGGAGTTCGAAGAAACGCCTTTAACAGATTTGTCAAAGTATGACAAGGACGATATGGAACACGTTGGCTGGTACTACAAGGCAATCGAAAACGGCGGTCCGGTATGGCTTGAGCCTTATATGAACGAAAATATTGACGTTTATATGGTTTCCTACGTTATACCTATTTATAAAGACGGCATCACTATCGGCATTGTTGGAATGGATATTGACTTTGACTTTTTCGCAGAGGAAATTCACGACATAAAGGTTTACGATACAGGCTATGCCTTTCTTGCCAACGACAAAAATCAGGCAATGGTTTTCAAGGATCTGCCTGTTTACTCAGACCTTGTTAATAATACAGAATATGATGTAAACGGCTATATGCTGGACGAAAAGGGCAATATTTCAAAGGCTACATATAAATCGGGAGGTGTAAGCTGGATCTGCGACTCAATGAAGCTGAAAAACGGAATGATTCTTTATCTTACCGCCAAAACCTCCGAAATTTACGCCAAGTCCTCAAATCTGACCACGGCGATTATTGTTATAGCCATCGTTTCCCTTGTTGTGGTTGCAATTACCGCCGCAGTGGTGCTTAACAACGTTACCCGTCTTGCCCAGATTGACGAGCTTACGGGACTTCCCAACAGAAAGCTGTTTATTCAGCGCTACAAGGAAGTGCAGAACCTTCACAAATATTCAATGTTCCTGTTTGATATTGACTATTTCAAGTCTATTAACGATAAATTCGGACATAATATGGGTGACGAGGCCATTAAGGATTTAGCGAAAACCTCCGTAAAAACATTGGGCAAGGAAACCCTTATCGCACGGTGGGGCGGCGACGAGTTTATCGGGCTTATTCCCGCAGACATTGCCGAAACGGCTCTTGAAAGGCTGCGCTGGCATTTGTACAGCAGCGAAACCAAGGGATACGGTAAAATGACCATAAGTATCGGCGCTGTGCGTATCGACCCAAAAATGACAATGAATCAGATGACAGAGCTTGTTGACAAGGCACTCTATCAGAGCAAGGTGGCGGGCAGAAATCATCTTACCATAGTAAAGGACGCAAAAAACTATAAATGACAAAACTCTTACGATTTTTAAAGGACTATAAAAAGGAAACAATTCTCGCTCCTCTGTTCAAAATGCTGGAGGCATTGCTGGAGCTTTTCGTGCCCATGGTTGTTGCGGCAATTATCGATACGGGCATTAACAACGGCGACAAGCCCTACATTATTAAAATGGCGCTTGTTCTTGTGGGACTTGGCATTGTGGGACTGCTGTTTTCCGTTACGGCGCAGTATTTTTCCGCAAAGGCGGCGGCAGGCTTTGCCAAGAAAACAAGCCATGCTCTTTTCAAACACATAGGCACTCTCTCCTACTCGGAGCTTGACAAAATAGGCACTTCAACCCTCATTACCCGAATGACCAGCGATATGAATCAGGTGCAGTCGGGCGTAAATATGACCCTCAGACTACTGCTCCGTTCGCCTTTCGTGGTGTTCGGCGCAATGATTATGGCGTTTACAATCGACTTTAACGCCGCCCTCATTTTCCTTGTAACAATCCCTGTTTTATCCGTTGTCGTATTCGGAATAATGCTTATCAGTATTCCCCTTTACAAGCGGGTTCGCTCAAAACTGGACAAGGTCCTTGGCACAACAAGAGAAAATCTAACGGGTGCAAGGGTAATAAGAGCCTTCTGCAAGGAGGAGGACGAAATTGCCTCCTTTACAAAGAGCAACGAGGATCTGACCCACGAAAGCAAGCACGTCGGCAAAATTTCAGCTCTTATGAATCCACTTACCTATGCGATTATCAATGCCGCAATCATTGTGCTTATCTATACGGGCGCAATCGAGGTAAACACAGGCATATTGACCCAGGGCGCAGTTGTAGCATTGTACAACTATATGTCCCAGATTTTAGTGGAGCTTATCAAGCTTGCAAACCTTATTATCACTATTACAAAGGCGGCTGCCTGCGGAAACAGAATACAGGCGGTTTTTGAAATAAAGCCAACCGTTATTTCCCCCGAAAATCCCGAAATGGGAACAAATTCGGATATTGCTGTTGAATTTGATCATGCTTCACTTTGCTACAACAAGGGCGCAGAGAACGCTCTTACGGATATAACCATTGCCGTTAAAAAAGGGGAAACTATCGGCATTATCGGCGGCACAGGCTCAGGCAAAACCTCTCTTGTAAATTTAATACCCAGATTTTACGATACAGTCGAAGGAACTGTTTTAGTTGACGGCACGGACGTAAAAAATTACAGCACCGAAGCTTTAAGGGAAACAATAGGCATTGTTCCGCAGAAAGCGGTGCTTTTCAAGGGCTCAATCAGAGAAAATATGCAGTGGGGCAAAAACGACGCCTCCGACGAGGAGATATGGAAAGCCCTTGAAACCGCTCAGGCAAGCGAAATTGTCAAGGGCAAGGAGGGCGGACTTGACTTCCTTATCGAGCAGGGCGGCAGAAACCTTTCGGGCGGTCAGCGCCAGCGCTTCACAATTGCAAGAGCCCTTGTGAAAAATCCCAAAATACTCATACTTGACGACAGCGCCAGCGCTCTTGACTTTGCCACAGACGCAGCACTCCGAAAGGCAATCCGTGAGCTTGACAGCAAGCCTACTGTATTTATAGTTTCCCAGCGTACCTCCTCAATCCAGTACGCCGACAGGATTATTGTTCTTGACGACGGCGTTGCCGTGGGAATAGGCACCCACGATGAGCTCCTCCAAAGCTGCGAAGTTTACAAGGAAATTTACAATTCCCAGTTCAAGAAGGAGGACGTTCACTGATGAAAAAAGCGAAAAGCAATGCAGGAAAGGTTACGCTGTACAAGGTACTGAAATATATTTCAAAGTACAAGGTATGGATGATTTTGTCTATTGTCCTTGCAGCTGTTACCGTTGCACTTACTCTCTATGTGCCTATTGTTATAGGCAACGCTATCGACTTTATCATAGACAAGGGGCAGGTGGATTTTGAAAAGGTATTTGAAACCCTTGTTCAGGTGGGAATTGTAGCGGGACTTACCGCAATTCTCCAGTGGATAATGAACACCATAAACAATAAGGTGACCTTTAACATTGTCCGTGATGTACGCAACGACGCTTTCAACAAAATAGAAATTCTCCCCCTTAAGTTCATTGACGGGCACAGCAGCGGCGAAATCGTAAGCCGTGTTATTGCTGATGTGGATCAGTTTGCGGACGGTCTGCTTATGGGCTTTACCCAGCTTTTCACGGGAGTTGTGACTATTTTGGGCACACTTGTGTTTATGCTGACAATAAACCCGTGGATCACTCTTGTGGTAGTGGTTTTAACGCCACTTTCCCTGCTTTGCGCTAAGTTTATAGCAAAGCGCACCTACTCAATGTTCAAGGTGCAGAGCGAAACAAGAGGAGAGCAGACAGCCCTTATTGACGAAATGATAGGCAATCAGAAAATCGTTCAGGCATTTACCCACGAGGACGAGGCTCTTGACAAATTTGATGAAATAAACGGCCGCCTTGAAAAATGCTCTCTTAAGGCAACCTTTTTCTCCTCTCTCACCAACCCCAGTACACGATTTATAAACAGCGTTGTTTATGCGGCAGTAGGTCTTGCCGGTGCGCTTTTTGCGGTAAGCGACCCTGTTGCCTTTACAGTAGGCAATCTGTCCTGCTTTTTAAGCTATGCAAACCAGTACACAAAGCCCTTTAACGAAATCAGTTCCGTTATTACCGAGCTTCAGAATGCACTTGCCTGCGCCGCAAGAGTGTTTGAGCTTATCGAAGAAAAGTCTCAGGTAAGCGACAAGGGAAACGAGGTGCTTACCGATGTTAAGGGCAGCGTTGCACTTGACAATGTGTCCTTTTCCTACGTTCCCGAAAGAAAGCTTATTGAGAATTTCAACCTTAACGTTAAGCCGGGTCAGCGTGTGGCAATAGTAGGTCCAACGGGCTGTGGAAAAACTACGGTCATTAACCTGCTTATGCGCTTCTATGACGTAAACAGCGGAAAAATCACCGTTGACGGCAAAGCAATAACCGACGTTACAAGACACAGTCTGCGGTCGGGCTACGGAATGGTTTTGCAGGAAACTTGGCTTAAAAGCGGTACGATCCGTGACAATATCATTATGGGCAAGCCTGACGCAACGGAGGAAGAAATCATTGCAGCTGCAAAGGCAAGCCACGCTCATTCCTTTATCAAGCGCCTTGAGAATGGCTACGACACGGTTATAGGCGAGGACGGCGGAAGTCTTTCACAAGGACAAAAGCAGCTACTCTGCATTACGAGAGTTATGCTTTGTCTGCCGCCTATGCTTATTCTTGACGAGGCGACCTCCTCTATCGACACAAGAACGGAGCTGAAAATTCAGGACGCCTTCGCAAAGCTGATGAAAGGCAGAACAAGCTTTATCGTTGCCCACAGGCTTTCAACTATCCGTGACGCCGATATAATCCTTGTAATGAAGGACGGCAGTATTATTGAGCAGGGCAATCACGATGAGCTGCTTGCAAAGGGCGGATTTTACGCTAATCTTTATAACAGTCAGTTTGCTAAATAATATAATACTAATAACCGGTTAAAAACTGTACAAAAAATCAAGCATAATCTTGCGTATATGGATTATGCGAAGATTTTTTGTCTACAGTTTTATTGGTTATTAGTATATAGCCGCTTTTGATAATTTTCAAAGGCGGCTTTGGGTTTATTGTGAAATTAACTAATGATTATTGCTGCGCTAAAATTGATTTAACAGGAAACATAATTTTGCTTGAATGGAGTATATTGCTATGGAAATAAAAAAGCGGAAATAAAAGATTTGAATACTGTTGTTAAGCTAAAAATGGATATGTTTTCAGAAGTAGGTTCAATAACTTTGTTACAGGATAATGCCGAAGAAAAGATATATGAAAAATATAAGGCACTATACAAAGAAGAAAAATGCTGTCATTATTTGGTGTATGAAAACGATAGAGTTATTGCGTGCGGCGGTGCAGTAATTAAGGAAGACGTTCCGTTTTGTTTCTTCAAAACTCCAATATACGGATATATTATTGATGTATATTGTATTCCCGAAAAAAGAAGAAACGGTTATTCTTCAAAAATAATGGAAGAACTGCTCAAATGGCTGCAGAGCAAGGGTGTACATACCATAAAGCTAAAACCGTCCGCTGCAGGAAAACATTTGTATGAAAAATTTGGGTTTTCTGATTCCGGAGAAATGGAATTATGGATTTAATGGTTTTTTAGATTGATTGACATACAGATTTCCATTTATCAGCAGCTACTATAACACTCAAAGAAAACATCATTATACCTAAAAGACTGCCTTCCCTTTTTGGGGAAGGCAGTCTTACTCCATTTAATATTTTCACACGTCACAGCAGGTATCGCAGTGGTCGTGCTCCTCGATTTTTCCCACAAAGGGAGTTGGGTCAATGCCCTGTCTATTATAGTAATCGGCAATGGCTGACTTTATTGCCTGCTCTGCAAGCACGGAGCAATGTATCTTTGCAGGCGGCAGACCGTCCAGCGCCTCTACAACAGCCTTGTTTGTAAGCTTTAACGCCTCGTCAAGGGGCTTGCCCTTAATCATTTCGGTTGCAATTGAAGAAGTGGCGATTGCAGCGCCGCAGCCAAAGGTCTTGAACTTTACGTCCTCAATAATGCCGCCGTTTATCTTGAGGTACATTTTCATAATGTCGCCGCACTTTGCGTTTCCTACCTCGCCAACGCCGTTTGCGTCCTCAATTTCGCCTACGTTTCTTGGATTGGCAAAATGGTCCATAACTTTTTCTGAATAAATCATTTATATTTCCTCCGATTACTTGATTTTGAATGTTTCGCCCTTCTGAATATGTTCCCATAACGGTGACATTGAGCGGAGCTTTTTGATTATTTCGGGCAGAACGTTAAGCAATGTGTCAACGTCCTCCTCTGTTGTCATATCGGACATTGAAATTCTGAGAGAGCCGTGTGCAACCTCATGAGGAAGTCCTATTGCAAGAAGAACGTGGGACGGGTCAAGAGAGCCTGATGTGCAGGCGGAACCGCTTGAAGCCGCAATTCCCTTTAAGTCAAGCTGTAACAGCAGAGCCTCGCCCTCGCAGCCCTCAAAGGAGAAGTTTACGTTGTTGCAAAGGCGCTGATTTCTGTCGCCGTTGAGATGTGATTTTTCAATGGGTGAAAGTGCGTCGATAATTCTTGTCTGGAACTTTTTCAGCTTTTCGTTCTTTGCGGCAAGTCCCTCAACTGCGTCAGTCATTGCCACACCAAGTCCCACTATGCCCGCCACGTTTTCCGTGCCTGCACGCTTTCCGCTTTCCTGCTGACCGCCGTCAATAAAGGGAGCAAGACGGATTGACTTGTTGATGTAAATTGCGCCCGTGCCTTTCATTGCGTGTATCTTGTGACCCGAAATTGAGAGAATGTCAATGTTCTGTTCCTTAACGTTGATTGGTACGTTGCCGAATGCCTGAACGGCGTCAGTGTGGAAAATTACGCCCTTTTCCTTGCAGACAGCGCCTATTTCAGCAATTGGCTGAATTGTGCCTATTTCGTTGTTTGCGTACATTATGGTAACAAGGGCGGTATCCTCTCTGATTGCGTTTTTCAGATCCTCAACCTTTACAATACCGTTGCTGTAAACAGGCAGATATGTTACCTCGAAGCCCTCTTTTTTCAGTGCGTCAAGGGAGTGGAGAACTGCGTGATGCTCGAAAACAGAGGTGATGATGTGCTTTTTGCCCTTTGCAGCCATCATGTGAGCAACGCCTTTTATTGCCCAGTTGTCCCCCTCGCTGCCGCCGCTGGTGAAGAATACCTCACGTTGCTCGCAGCCGAAAGCCTTTGCTGCCTGCTCTCTTGCCTTATTCAACGCAATGGCGCTTTCACGTCCCAACGAATAAATAGAGGACGCATTGCCGTAGCCCTCCTTAAGATAGGGCATCATTGCGTTAAGGACGTTGTCGCTGATTTTGGTGGTAGCGGCATTGTCTAAATAAACCGTTGTTTTTGTCATTTTATTTCATTCCTTTGCGGGTTTAAATTATACCTTTTTGGTGTGATTTTATTATATACCATTTTTGTATAAATATCAAGTACTTTTGAGCAAATTTTTAAAATAATGAGCAAAGAGCGAATTAACGCTCAAAGGGCTTATTGAACGAGCCAATTTCGATTAAATTTTCCTCGGGGTCTGCAATATAGCAGGTACGCTGTCCCCAAGGCTCGGTTGTGGGCTTTAAAACAGGCTGTGCGCCCTTTGCAACCGCCTTTTCAAACTCTATGTCAACCTCCTCGAAGGTATCCACATACAGGGCAATTTCAGCGTGACCGTTGAGCCCCTTTACATAGTCGTATTTGCGGTCTGTCATTGCTTCAAAGTCCTTTCTGCCGTAAAGCAGGAACAATGTGCCGTCCTTAACAAGATAAACGTTGCTGGTGTTTTCGTCTTCCTTGATTTCAAAGCCAAGCACATCTCTGTAAAAACGAATCATTGTGCCCATATCCTTTACAAATAATCCAAAACCGTCTAATCTCATTTCCTTTTCCTCTCTTTCATAAAGCCAATCAGCCGCCTCTGACATTGCCAAAGGCGGCTAAGCTTATTTGCCGTTTATGTTCTTTTTCAGATCCTCGCCGAACTTTTTCAGCTTATCCATAAAGCTGCTGCTCTTTTCATAATTCTTTTCGTTCAGCTCGTTTTCAAAAGCCTGCAAGGCTTCCTTCTGCTTCTTTGTAAGGTGCTTCGGCACTTCCACAACAACCTTTACCATCTGATCGCCTCGGCTGTCGCTGCGGAGCTTCTTTACGCCCTTGCCCTTAAGACGGAATACCGTGCCGGGCTGTGTGCCCTCGGGAATTGTGTACTGCACATTGCCGTCTATTGTAGGAACAGTCATCTCTGCGCCAAGAGCAGCCTGAGTATAAGTAATCGGAATTTCGCACCACAAATCATAAGCTCTGCGCTCGAAAATAGGATCCTTTCTGACGGAAATGCGAATATTGAGGTCGCCTCTGGGCCCGCCGTTTGCGCCGATATTGCCCTCGCCGTTTACGCACAAGGTCTGTCCGTCGTCAATACCTGCGGGAACATTGAACTTGATTTTCTTTTTCTTCTGAACACGACCCTGACCGCTGCAGGTTGGACAGGGAGTTTCAATAATCTTGCCCTTGCCCGAACATCTTGAACATACTCTCGTGCTGGACATTGCACCGAGAACAGTGCGCTGCTGGAAACGTACCTTGCCTGCGCCGTTACAGTCGGGACAGGTTTTAGGCGAAGTGCCTTTCTTTGCGCCGCTTCCGCCGCAGTCGTCGCAGCTTTCCGCTCTTGTAATTTCTATTTCATGGGTTATGCCCTTGCAAGCCTCCATAAGGCTGATTTCAAGATTGACTGCAATATCCGAACCTCTTCTTGGTGCGTTGGGATTTGCACTTGCTCTGCCGCCGCCCATTCCACCGCCGAAAATTGAGTCGAAAATATCGCCTAAATCTATGCCGTCTCCACTGCTGAATCCGCCGCTGAAGCCGCCGAAGCCTCCTCCAAAGCCGCCTGCACCGCCGCCATAGGACGGGTCAACTCCCGCATGACCGAACTGGTCGTATCTTGCACGCTTCTGAGGGTCGGAAAGAACCTCGTTTGCCTCGTTTATTTCCTTGAATTTTTCGGCAGCGTCGGGGGATGGGTTTACGTCGGGGTGATATTCCCTTGCTTTTTTACGGAACGCACGCTTGATTTCGTCGTCGCTTGCGCCCTTGGAAATTCCCAGCACCTCGTAATAATCTCTTTTTTCTGCCATTGCTAATGACCTTACCTTCCTTGTATGGGTAGGCTACCCACAGGCATAACGCCTGTTGCCGCCTTTTTTAATATAGTAGTAAATCACCACAAGGGGCAGCCTTGGCCGCCCCTGTGCAATGTTGAGTTTTGATTATACTTCCTTGTAGTCGGCGTCAACTACGTTGTCGTCGCCGGGGTTAGCCTGGCTTGTGCCTGTACCCTGAACATCGGCAGCCTGAGCGGCAGCGCCCTGTTCCTGATAAATTCTGCCTGCTACGTCGTAGAACGCCTTCTGAAGTTCGTCCTTCTTAGCCTTGATAGCTTCAATATCAGAGCCCTTGAGAGCTTCCTTAAGAGCCTCGATCTTGGGGTTAACGTTAGACTTGTCAGCTTCTGTAAGCTTGTCGCCAAATTCGCCCATAGCCTTTTCGGTCTGATATACCATCTGGTCAGCCTCGTTGCGTGCGTCAACCTCTTCCTTGCGCTTCTTGTCCTCAGCAGCGTAAGCTTCTGCTTCCTTAACAGCCTTGTCAATATCTTCCTTGCTCATATTTGTGGAAGCGGTGATTGAAATGTGCTGTTCCTTGCCTGTGCCTAAATCCTTTGCGGAAACGTTAACGATACCGTTTGCGTCAATATCGAATGTTACCTCAATCTGGGGGATACCTCTCGGTGCGGGAGCAATGCCGTCAAGACGGAATGTACCGATTGACTTGTTGTCCTTCGCAAACTCACGCTCGCCCTGTAAGATGTTGATATCAACGCTTGGCTGATTGTCGGAGTAGGTTGAGAAAATCTGTGATTTCTTGGTAGGAATTGTGGTGTTGCGCTCAATCATTCTTGTGCAAACGCCGCCTGCTGTTTCAATACCCAGTGAAAGTGGCGCAACGTCAAGAAGAAGTAAGCCTGTAACCTCCTTGTTAAGAACGCCGCCCTGGAGCGCAGCGCCCATTGCAACGCATTCATCAGGGTTAATGCCCTTGAACGGGTCCTTGCCGAGGTAGCTCTTTACAGCGTCCTGTACGGCAGGAATACGGGTTGAACCGCCGACTAACAGAATCTTGTCGATTTCGTTCAGCTTTAAGCCGGAGTCTGCAACTGCCTGCTTTAACGGTCCCATTGTAGCGTCAACAAGGTCTGCTGTCAGCTCGTTGAACTTTGCTCTTGAAAGGGTTACGTTCATGTGCTTCGGGCCTGTTGCGTCTGCTGTGATATATGGAATGTTGATGTTTACGGAGGTTGTATTTGAAAGGGCTATCTTTGCCTTTTCTGCCTCGTCCTTTAATCTCTGCATAGCGAACTTGTCGTTTGTAAGGTCCGTGCCGTCTGTTCTCTTAAATTCGCTTACGAGGAAGTTGATAATTCTCTGGTCGAAGTCATCGCCGCCTAAGTGGTTGTTGCCGGCTGTTGCAAGGACTTCCTGAATACCGTCGCCTATTTCGATTACAGATACGTCGAAAGTACCGCCGCCAAGGTCGTAAACAACAATCTTCTGATCGTTTTCCTTGTCAATGCCGTAAGCAAGAGCTGCGGCTGTAGGCTCGTTGATGATACGCTTTACGTCAAGACCTGCAATCTGACCTGCGTCCTTTGTTGCCTGACGCTGTGAGTCTGTGAAGTATGCAGGAACTGTGATAACGGCTTCCGTTACCTTTTCGCCAAGATAGTTTTCAGCCTCGTTCTTAAGCTTTGTAAGAATCATAGCGGAAATTTCCTGTGGTGTGTAAGCCTTTCCGTCAATGTTTACCTTGTAGTCCTCGCCCATGTGACGCTTGATTGAAATAACCGTTCTGTCGGGGTTTGTAACAGCCTGATTCTTTGCAAGCTGACCTACAAGACGTTCGCCGTCCTTTGTGAATGCAACAACAGACGGTGTTGTTCTTGAGCCCTCGCTGTTTGTGATAACTGTTGCTTCGCCGCCCTCAATAACGGATACGCATGAATTTGTTGTACCTAAGTCGATACCAATAATCTTTCCCATGATAAAAGTCTCCTTTTTATATAATAGATTTTACTTGAATTGCATTATTAAGCAACAACCGCAACCATTGCGAAACGGATTACCTTATTGCCTATTTTGTAGCCTTTCTGGAATGTGGAAGCAATCTTTCCGCTTTCCAGCTCATCGCTCTGTACCTGCTGTACTGCCTGATGAAGACTCGGGTCAAAGTCGCCCTCAACAGGAATCTGTTCAACTCCAAGCTTGCTCATGGTTTCCATGAAGTTCTCGTAAATCATCTCAATGCCCTTTTTGTAATTTTCATCGGTACATTCGTGACTTAACGCACGCTCAATGCTGTCAACGACAGGCAGGAATTCCGCAACCACCTTTGCGGTGATTTCAGGCTCAAGCTCCATGCGCTCTCTGCTGGTACGCTTGCGGTAGTTGTCGTATTCAGCCATATTGCGCAGCAGCTTGTCCTTAAGCTTTGCGATTTCCTCGTCCTTTTTATCAGCCTCTGTCTGAGCTTCCTCCGCCGCAGGTTCTTCCGTTACCTCAGCCTCCTTGATTTCCTCGTTTGCTTCTTTTTCGAGGATTTCCTCTTCTTTTGCCTTTTTGTCCTTTTCCTTACTCAAATTTGTCTGCCTCCTTTTCAATTGCCAACAGCTCCTCATCTTCATCTTCCTCAGACAACAAATGAGTAACCTTGTTTGTGAAATATTCTATATAAGGTATAATCTTCTTATAATCCAGCCGCATTGGTCCTATAACTCCGAAGGAACCCGCCTTTGTGCCGCCCTTGCTGAAAGAGCTTGTTATAATGCTGGAATTTGATATTACAAAGGTGTCGTTTTCCTTGCCGAACATTACGTTTATGCCGCTGAAGGTCTGGTCGAGAATCTGTGTGAACTCGTTCTTGGTTTCAAGTATTCTCGCCACCTCGTGTCCCTTGAATTCATCGCAGGTCATCAGGTTTGCTTCGCCCTCAAGGTTTACCTGCTCCTCCATCATTTCCGCCGACAAATCAGCAATGCCTTTTAGCAGCGGAGAAAGGGTCATCATATAGCCGCCCAGCGTTGCCGTAAGATTTTCGATGTATTCGTCCGAAACGTTCTGAAGATTAAGTCCTTTCAGATTATCATTTGCAAAACGCTGGAAAAAATCCATCTGTTCGTGGGTCAAATCAAAGGATAAGCGGCAAACTCTGTTCTTGATTGCTCCTCCCGACGTAATCAGCAGCAGAACGTACATTCTCCGTCCCGTTGGAATAACGTCAACCTTGGTGATTACCGAGAATTTGGAGGTCTGATTTGTTGATACTATTGCACACTTTGTAACCTCCGCCAAAGCCCTTGAAGCGTTCTCAATGATTTTTTCGTCGCTGTCCGTTTCGATGTTCTCGAAAATCCTGTCAATCTCCTCTTTTTCTTCATCGGAAAGATGACTTTCGGGTGACATTTTCTCAATGTAAAGACGAAATCCCGCAAAGGTGGGAACTCTTCCCGCCGAGGTATGAGGGTGTTCAAGGTAGCCCTGCTGCTCCAATGACGCCATCTCGTTTCTTATTGTGGCGGAGGAGCATTTTATATCGGTCTTTTCGAGAAGTGTCTTTGAACCAACAGGCTCGCCTGTGCGTATATATTCATCTACAATGGCTTCCAGTATTTTTAATGTCCTGCCTTCCATCGTTTCACCTCTCTGCTTGTTAGCACTCAATCTTTTTGAGTGTTAGCACTCTTGCTCTTTGAGTGCTAAACATAATGTATCACTTTTTAATAACATTGTCAAGGGATTTTTCTTTAATTATCCCATATATATTTTGCATTATCGATATATATTTTTATACATACGCTTCATGTAATGTAACATTTACATCATTGTGTAACCGTTTTATCACTTTTGAATGTTTTGTTTGTTGAAAATGCACTAAAAGCCTGCCCCATTTTTTACGGAATATCAATTGACGTATAACTCCTATATATGATAAAATATCAGTGAGCGAATGTAAACGTATTCACGAATTTACAAAACGCTTTATGAAGATAAAATAGGAGGAACAAATGAAAACGAAGAAGATTTTATCCGCTGTTCTTGCAGGCGTTATGGCACTTGGCATTACTGCCTGCGGCAATTCCGACAACAGCGGAAACAGCCTGCCCACAGGCGAGGCTACCACAACCGAAAACGCTGCAAACATTGAGTTTACAGAGGCGGAAGTTGTAGATATTGACGAGGACGCACCAACAGGCACTATCAAGTGGCTTATGTACGAGGATCTGCTTACAAACGACGCAGAAATGGTTGCGCTGTTTGAGGAAAGATACGGCGGTACAATTGAACAGGAAGTAACATCATCGGGCGCCGCTTATTTCGAAAAGCTGGGAACGCTTATTGCTTCCGACCTTTCGCCCGATATTGTAAGATATGAGTGGATGTCATTCCCACACGGAATGTCAAAGAATATGTACACGCCTCTTGACAGCTATGTAGACCTTGACTCCGAATTATGGTCGGGCATCAAGGACATTGCAGAGCAGTATGTTTACTGCGGAAAGCATTACTATATACCATACAAGATTACAAGAAGCTTTGCTCTCAACTACAACAAGAGAGTTCTTGAAGAAGCAGGTATGGACGATCCATACGAGCTTTACAAAGCAGGCAACTGGACATGGACCACATTCAAGGATCTGCTTGTTGAATGGTGCAACAAGGACGAAAACCACATCGGCTACACAGGCGTTGGCGGTATGAGCTTTGTTGCTACAACAGGTACAAAGATGATCGAAGTAACACCTGACGGTCAGATCATTAACAATATGAAGGACCAGAACATTCAGCGTGCAATGGAATTCCTCGAATCCCTTTACAAGGAAGGTCTTGTAGGCGAAGGCTACGTTGCTCCTGAAGAAGCATTCAAGGACGGCAACCTGTTATTCCTGGGCATGGAGCCATCATGGACATACGGTGCAGCTTCTAAGCAGCTCTCAAAGGACGGAATCGACTACGACCTTGGCATTCTTCCTTTCCCGAGAGATGAAAAAGCTGACAAGTACTACATTGCTTACGACAGCTACGGATATATGGTTCCCTCCGGCGCAAAGAACGTAAAGGGCGCTATGGACTGGATCACTCTCAACAGAATTGAAGAAACAGACCCAGACAATATCGCAAAGGCAAAGGAAGAAGCCTTAAGCACAGACCCTGTTTACTATCCGAAATGCCCGGGCTGCGGACATATCTTTGTTGAGGACGTTGACGACGACCTGACAGTATGTCCCGAATGCGACACAGCTCGTAAGGAAAAGTTCAAGGTTGTTTACACAGAAGAGGTTTACGATGTATTTATGGAGCTTTGCAACCCCGAAAGCGAAACCTTCAGCTTCCTCTTTGACAACTGCTTCGGCTTCAACTCCGATATGACGTTGCTGTTCCAGGGTGCAGGCGAAGAAACACTCCTTGACGGACCGCTCTTCTTCGGCGCTTCCTACACAACGCTCCGCGACCAGCTTTACGGTACAGTTGAGTCTTACCTCGACCCATACAGAGAAAAGATGGCGCAGGATATTAACGAATAATGACTATAACCCCCTTGTTATAAGGGGGTTACAGTTTTTTTGAAAAAGTCTTTTCGACAAGAAATGAATATTGAATAATGAATAAAGAAGAATGAATAATTGTGGTATCGGCTTCGCCGATTATTTTGAAAAATGTGAATTATAGCTCGCTTTTTAAATCCCTGCCCGAAGGGCACACCTCAATTATTCACTATTCAATATTCAATATTCATTAAGATAAACCCTGTTTTCAAGGTTTATCGACAGTCTGTAACCTCCTTGTTATAAGGGGGTTATTCATTTATATAAAAAGCGCAGAGCAGCAAACTCTGCGCTTTTTGGCTTATTCAGCCGCTGTAAATTCAACTCTTTCGTTGTCAAAAACAACAGCGGCAAGCTGGGAAATGTCAATAGGCTCTTCAAAGGTCATATAAATTCTGCCCTCAACCAATGGAACGCCGTCCTTAACTTCAACGACCTCTCCTCTTGAAGCCACATTGCATACAAATACCCTTTCGCCGTTTTTCAGCTCTGCCCACACAAGTCCTTTATTGGGAACAGCCCCGTTTCGCATTTCGAAAACGCCGTCTATCCAAGCATTTATTGCGGTAACGGTTATTTTCTCCGCCTTAACAGCATTGTCGCTGCCCTGAATAAGCATATTGTTCGCCGGGCTGACTTCCTCTGTGGGGAAGCCTATTTCCATATTCTCTTCCTTTACAAGCTCTGCGGCGGCTGTGCAGGCTGTAAATTCTGCTACCCACTTTCCCTCCGGCTCGGCAGAGCAATCCGAAACGGTAACGGTCATTGTTCCCCCGTTCATTTCACCGCTTACAATCACCCTTGTTCTGTCAGAATGTGAGTTGCTTTCTATTTTATCGCCGCTTAAGCAGTAGCCGCTGTAGTCGTTTATTTCGCTGTCCACTTTTACAGCGTAAAAGAAATTTTCTCCCAGTTCGGCATTATTTTTCGGCTGTGCATTTAATACAAGGTACATACCGCCGTTTGAAACCGCCGCCGCTTCAATGGAAAAATCCACGTTTTCAAAGGTGTTTTCAATAACCCTTTCGTCGGTGGGAAAGTATTCGGAAAGCTGCTCCGCCTTTTCGCCGAAAAGACGAGAGAAAGCATCAGCGTAATTCCAGTTGTTTACCGCTCCTACTCCCACGGCGAAAACGCATACCGCCGCAAAGCCTGCCGCAAAACCAACAGCCTTTCTGTAACTGCGTTTAGGGGCGGCGCTGCCTACCTCAGCAGAGCGGATTACCTTTTCCGCCAATTCCTCCGCAGTTGTTTCTGATTTCATCTGTTCGTACATATTTTCAAGTTTTTTCATAAAAGCCTCCCTATGTCAGCGCGGTTTTCAGCTTATCCCTGCCGCGCTTAAGTCTTGCCTTAACGTTGGATTCGGAAATTCCCAGCATAGAGGAAATTTCTTTTACTCCGTAGCCCTCATAATAAAATAAGTAAATTACAATGCGGTAATTCTTATTCAGCGTGTTTACAGCCATAAGCAGCTCCCTGTCCTCTCTGCTTTCAAAGGGAAAATCCTCGCTTATATCGCTTCTTCCCTTTATCCAAGAGGATTTAAGGTGATTTTTCGCCCTGTTTGCGGCAGTTTTTATAAGCCATGCCTTTGCATTTTCGGGAGCGGCAAAGCTTTCATTACAGCGGTAAAGCTTTAAAAACGCATCCTGTGTTATATCCTCTGCGTCGGCACGGTTTTTGACATAGCTGTAAGCCACACGGAAAACTGTGTTCTGAAACATTGCTACATATTCCGTAAATATTTCCTCGTCCACTTCGTCACCTCTTTATCCTTTATTAAAAGCGCTTTCATTTATAAGACAACTGAACCGCCCAAAGGGTTACACCCCGGGAAAAATTATCCGTCACCATAAAGCATAAAAAGTCGTGCATTTTTCTGCAAAGTATGCTACAATAAGAACACAGCAGAAAGGGAGTGCAGAAATGAACAGTCTTTCAGAGGGAATCAGGGACGCATTAAGCTATATCGAGGATAACCTTGCAGACGACCTGAAAATAGAGGACATTGCAGCAAAAGCCTATTTATCGCCCTTCTATTTTCAGAAGCTATTTCATGTGCTTTGCGGCATAACAGCAGGAGAATACATACGAAACCGCCGTCTTGCCTGTGCAGCGCAGGAGCTTTCTATAGGAAATGCAAAGGTTATGGACGTGGCCTTGAAGTATGGCTATGAGTCTGCTGACAGCTTTGCAAAGGCTTTCACAAAGTTTCACGGCATTACCCCGTCGGCTGCAAAGGAAAACGGTGCAAGGATAAAATCCTATGCGCCGCTTAGAATCAAATTATCATTGGAGGGCGGAAATATGTTAGAGTACAAAATCGTAGAAAAAGCGGCATTTACAGTTGTGGGTATATCAAGACCCTTTAACTGCGAAACCTCATATTCGGAAATACCAAAGTTTTGGACGGAATTTATGAACGGCGACAAGAAAGGACTTTGCGGAATGTTCGGCTTATGCGTTGATGTTAACGGAAAGAATTTCGATTACCTTATCGCAGACGTTTACAAGCCGTGGGAGGAAATCCCCGAGGGCTGCGTTACAAGAAACATTGAGGGCGGCTTATGGGCTGTATTCCCTTGCGGCGGCGCTTTGCCGAAATCTCTCCAGGACGTGAACACGCAGGTATGGAGCGAATGGCTGCCTAATCTTAAGGGCTATAAGCTTGGGGGAAACTACAATATTGAGTTTTACACTCCCGACCCCAATTACAGCGAAATCTGGGTGCCGCTGGTTAAGGAATAAAAACCCCAATACCGATAAAAAACTCCGCAGTTTTTGGCTGCGGAGTTTTGCTTATTTCTTCCACTTCATTGATATATCAAACGCCGTTACACTGTGAGTAAGAGCGCCAAGGCTGATTATATCAACGCCCGTTTCGGCAATTTCCCTTATATTGTCCAATGTAACATTGCCGCTTGCTTCAAGCTTTGCCTTGCCTGCGGTCATTTCAACCGCCGTTTTCATAGTGGCACAGTCCATATTGTCCAGCATAATCACATTTGCGCCTACTTCAAGAGCCTCCTGCACCTCGTCAAGGTTGCGTGTTTCAACCTCAATCTGGAGCATATGACCCGCTTTTTTTCTAAGAGCGGTAACAGCCGCCGTAATTCCGCCGTAAGCGTCAATGTGATTATCCTTAAGCATTGCAGCGTCGGTTAAGTTATAGCGGTGATTTCTTCCCCCGCCTGCAACAACGGAATATTTCTGGAGCGGACGAAGTCCGGGAAGGGTCTTTCTTGTGTCCGCAATGCTTGCGTTTGTGCCCTCAACAAGCTTTACACACTTGTTTGTGTAGGTAGCAATTCCGCTCATGTGCTGGAGCAGATTAAGGGCTGTTCTTTCGCCCTTGAGCATTGCACAGGTATGACCCTTGAACTCGGCGATAATGTCGCCGTTTTTTACCTCGTCACCGTCCTTAAAGCGGCGTACAACCTCAATTTCCCCGTCAAGCAGCTCAAATACACGGAGAGCAACGTCCAGTCCTGCAATAACTCCTGTTGCCTTTGCAACGAAATAAGCCTCACTGACGTCCTTTTCGTCAATAAGCAAATCCGTTGTGCTGTCAATATAGTTTATATCCTCTGTTAAAGCGGTTTTGATTAAATCGTCAACGTAAAACTGCATAAGCTTCATTTGATAATACCTTCCTTTTTGCCTCTTTCAACAACCTCTGAAAGAATAATATAAGCCACCGTGGCAAGGGATTTTGCCTCGATATAATCGGGAGTAACCGCATAGTGGGTGCTGTCAAGCTGATTTTTTATTTCGGTTATTCTCACAATACCCTTTGCCGCTTCTTCATAGTTTGGTACAACGAAGAAGGACTTCTGCATAATGTGGCGGATTTCCGTTCTGATACCCGTAGGCAGCGGCTCGCCCTCGGGTGAGGGATATTCAATCTCAACCGGCTTGTAATCCCCGTCGGCTGGGGTTGTTTCGTTGATGTTTTCCGCAATAAGACGGGAGAAAACCAGCGCTTCAAGCAATGAGTTGCTGGCAAGCCTGTTGTTGCCGTGTACGCCTGTGTGAGCGCATTCTCCTGCGGCATAAAGTCCCTTTATGGTAGTTGCGCCGTAGCCGTTTACCGCAATGCCGCCCATTAAATAATGCTGACAGGGGTAAATGGGGATTGGCTCTTTGGTCATATCGTAGCCCTTTTCAAGGACTCTCTTGTAAATCATGGGGAATCTGTTCTTGATAAACTCGGAGTCTTTATAGGAAATATCAAGGTAAAAGTCGTTGCTTCCGATTGCCTTTGCCTCTTCCATCATGCACTTTGAAACCACGTCACGGGGAGCAAGCTCCTTGCGCTCTGGCTCGTATTTGTGCATAAACCGCTCCTTGTTGCCGTTGAGCAGATATGCGCCCTCTCCTCTTACCGCCTCGGAAACAAGAAAACATTCTCGGTTTTCCTTGTCGGCAAAGGCTGTTGGGTGGAACTGAACATAGCTTAAATGCTTTATCTCCGCCCCTAAATTGTAGGCAAACTGTATGCCGTCCCCTGTTGCAATAGCGGAATTTGTTGTAAAATCGTAAACTCTGCCTATTCCCCCTGTTGCAAGAATGACTGCTTTTGTAGTATAATAGTTATGTTGATTGTTGTGGAGCACGTCGCAGAGGAAATTTTCGTTTTCCTTTTTCAGTCCCAGAAGATGAGAATTTTCAACAATAGTAACATTCTCCAGTTTTTTTACTCCCTCTATAAGACGGGTAACAATTTCATAGCCTGTGCTGTCCTTATGGTGAGCTATTCTGTGGCGGCAGTGTCCGCCCTCTAAGGTAAGGTCAATAGAGCCGTCAGGCTTACGGTCAAAATCAACGCCGTACTTAAGCAGATTTTTTACGTCCGTTGGACCTTGTTCAACCAGTATTTTCAGATTGTCCATATCGTTCTGATAGCCCCCTGCGATTAGGGTATCCTTAATGTGCAGCGAGAAATCATCGTCCTTTTTATCCATAACCGCCGCAACGCCGCCCTGTGCCAGTGCGGAATTGCAGAGGGTAAGCTCTCTCTTGGAAAGCATGAGGATTTTCAGATTTTTGTTCAGGTTAAGGGCTGCGTACAAGCCTGATACGCCCGAACCCACGATAATGACATCGTATTTTTTGAATAGCATAACAATCAACTCCTTGTGCAGTTTTTACTGCGTTAAATAAAAAGGTGGTGTATTTATGTCAGAATTATTTAACACGCAAAATGAAATAACAAAAACCAGAGCCATTTTAGCTGCGGTAGATACGGGAGATTACGACGCCGACATTTCCCTTGACGAGCTTACCGAGCTTGCGGATACGGCAGGAGCGGAAGCGGTGGCAAGAGTGGTGCAGAAACGTCCTGCTCCCGACAGCGCAACGGTTATCGGCGAGGGCAAAATTGAGGAAATTGCGGAGCTTGCGGAAAGCCTTGAAGCAGAGCTTGTGATTTTTGATACGGAGCTTACCGCCAGTCAGATACGCAATATCGAAAACGTGGTAAACGTCCGTGTAATCGACCGCACAATGCTTATACTGGACATTTTCGCAGGCCGTGCAGTTTCGGGGGAGGGCAAGCTGCAGGTTGAGCTTGCACAGCTGAAATACCGTCTGCCCCGTCTTGCGGGAATAGGCACATCCCTTTCCCGTCTTGGGGGTGGAATAGGAACACGAGGTCCGGGCGAAACTCAGCTTGAAACGGACAAGCGTCATATCAGGCGAAGAATTGAAAAGCTTGAAAGCGAACTGAAAGAACTTGAAACTCGCAGAAACTTTTCACGCTCCCGCCGCAAAAAGGACAACGTGCTTACAGGCGCAATAGTAGGCTACACTAACGTTGGTAAATCCACTCTGCTGAATAAACTTACCGACGCAGGCGTGCTTGCGGAAAATAAGCTGTTTGCAACTCTCGACCTTACTTCAAGGGCAATCGAGCTGCCCGACGGACGTTCTCTGCTGCTTGTTGATACGGTAGGACTTATCCGCCGATTGCCTCATCATCTTGTGGAAGCCTTCAAATCAACTCTTGAAGAAGCGGCAAGCGCCGATATAATCCTCCACGTCTGTGATATTTCAGACCCCGAGGTCGCCGACAAGGTAAAGACCACCGAGGAAATATTAGCGGAGCTTGGCTGCGGCGAAATTCCTGTGGTAAACGTGCTTAACAAGTGCGACCTTGTGGAAAACAGTATTCCCGAAAACGAAAACACAGTTAAAATTTCCGCGAAATCTGGCGAGGGACTTGACCGCCTCCTTGAAACAATTGCAAGAAATCTTCCCGAAAGCGCAAAGCGAATGAAGCTTTTGTTCCCCTACGACAAGGCGGGGCTTATTGCGGATATACGCAGGCTGGGAAAGGTTTTCTCGGAGGAATATACCGAGAATGGTATTGCCGTTGACGGACTGGTGGATATAAAGCTTGTAAAGGAAATGAGCAAATACGCTGAATAATCAGTTTAATCGGTGAGCTTTACTTACAAAGCTCACCGAATTTTTATACCTTTTATTTATGCCAGTCAACCTCTGTGCCGCCTACGGGTCTTATATTAAGCACATGACAGGAATCTGCGCCGAACACCTTTTCCATGTTCATCTTGAATTCCTTAAGCATTTCAAGGGGCACGAAAGCCTGAATTGTTCCTGCAAAGCCGCCGCCGTGAACTCTTGAAGCGCCCTTTCTTGCAAGGGTGGATTCGGCAATGTTAAGACCTATGCCAAGTCCCTGATGAGTAATGTCGCTGCTTGAAAATACGTTCTGGAGGTATTTGTAGGAGGAATTGCCGCTTTCGTTTATGGAATCAAGGAATGCGCCGAAATCCTTGGTTTTGAGAGCGTGAACCAGCTTGTCCACACGGTTGTTTTCCTCAAAGAAGTGAAGGGAGCGAAGCACAGCCCTGTCGCCGAATTCCTCTCTCAGTATGTTCATATTGAGGATAATGTCCTGCTTGCAAATTCTGCGTAAGCAATCGCAGCCGAAATGTCCTGCAACCGCCTTCATTTCAGCAGGAATAGCCGCATAGTCGGGGGTAAGGTCGGCGTGGTCGCCCTTGGTGTCAACAATGCAGAGTGCGTGTCCGAAGCTTGCGAAATCCACGTCGATATGTTCAATAAGGGGAGATTCGGTGTCCTTGAAGTCAATAGCCACAAAGCCGCCTACCGAGCTTGCCATTTGATCCATAAGTCCGCTGGGCTTGCCGAAATACACGTTTTCCGCATACTGGGCAATCTGTGCGATTTTGATAGGGGTTATCTTTCCATCGTTGTAAAGGTGGGAAAGAATTGTGCCGATAAGTACCTCAAAAGCCGCCGAGGAGGAAAGTCCCGAGCCCTTGAGAACGTTTGATGTAGTGTAAGCCTTAAATCCGCCTATTCTGTCCCCGTCCTTCTTAAAGCCTGCCGCAACGCCTCTGATAAGTGCGTCAGCAGTGTTCTTTTCACTCTCAACAACGTCAAGACTGTCAAGTCTGATTACGCTTTCGGGGAAGCCCTCTGACTTTACGGTAATAACGCCGTCCTCGGTTGGCTCAACGATTGCGATTACGTCAAGGTTTACACCTGCCGCAAGGACCTTTCCGTGGTTATGGTCGGTGTGGTTGCCGCCAACCTCCGTTCTGCCCGGAGCAGAGAAAACACGGTAGGAGGAGGGAGTGCCAAAGTGGTTTACAAAGCCCTCAAGAGCCTTTTCATAGCGCCTTTCCTGAGCCTGCACGCAGTCTGCCGTGTAAAGCAGCTCTAAGGATGAAATCTGTGGTTTAGCCATGGTTTTTTTCCTTTCTTATTTACATATTTAATCCTTTTCGGTATAGAACATATGATATTTCCTTGTATCGTGGGCGAAAACCGACATTACAAGCCCTATCATTGCATAAAGGGACAGAACCGAGGTTCCGCCTGCACTGATAAAGGGCAGCGGAATACCGATAACGGGCACTACGCAAAGCACCATTCCGATATTTACCACCGAGTGAAACGCCACAACAGTGAAAACGCCTATGCAGATAAGCTTGCCAAGCTGGTCCTTTGCTCCGCTTGCAACGGAGAGTATCTTAACACAGATTGCAAGCAAGAGCACCACCGTTGCAACACAGCCGATAAAGCCTAAGGTCATTCCGATATAGGAGAAAATAAAGTCGGTCTGAATTTCGGAAACGTAGGTGTAGCTGCCGCCGAGTAAGCCCTTGCCCGTAAGCTGACCCGAGCCGAGAGCGATTTTGCCAAGTCTTTGCTGATTGTATATGCCAAGCATTTCCGACGCCTGTACCTCCGGGTCGAACAGCACCAGAAAGCGCTTTTTCTGATGAGGCTGCATAACGTAGTTCCACATTACATAAACGATAGGCGGAACGGCAATAGCGCCTGCCAAAATGTATTTCCACGATACTCCCGCCGCAAACATCATTGCAATGAAAATGAACAGGAAAACCAGCGCCGAGCCGTCGTCCCCCTGCTTTGCGATAATCAGAGTGGGAATAAGTCCGTGAACGCACAGCAGTATAAAATGGGGCAGCTGATTCATTTTCTTCCCCACCTTTGAAAGATGGGTTGCAAAGGTCATTATAAAGGCTACCTTAAGCAGCTCCGAGGGCTGAAAGGTAACAGGTCCAAGCTTAAGCCAGCCTATATCGTCCGCACCCTCAACGCCTTGCCCAAGGCTTGTAAACAGCAGCAGCACAAATATAAGACAGATTGGCGCATAAACGAACCATATTTTCGAGATGAATTTGTAATCGATTGCCGCAATGACAAGAGCCGCACCCAGTCCCATTGCGCTTGCAATAATCTGAGTCTGATAGTGACGCGCCTGAACGTAATCGCTGATATTGTTAAGGTAAAGCGTATAAAGCAGAACAACGCTGAAAACGCTTGCTGCAATGCAAAGCAGCAGCAGGATTTTATCCAGCCGCTTTATGTATTCAAAAACAGAACCTAATACCCTTTTCATATACACGCTTTCTCAAAATTTGCCCAGTGTTATACACTAATATTATAAACGTTTTACTCGCTTTTTGCAATAGTAAATCGGATTTTCCGTTTTTTTCACTATTAAGCACAAAAAGCCAAAGCTTTGATTAAAAAACTTTGGCTTTTTTTCATTTATTTTCTTGTAACGGTTATATCTGCTGTGTTTTCAATTGCGTTATAGATTTCCTCGTCCTTCAAGGGCTTTACAAAGTAATTGCCCTGAATAAGGTCAACGCCGTATTTGCCGATTATGTCAAGCTGAGTGCGGAATTCCGCTTTCTTTACGCAGACCTTTATATCCCTGCTGTGAGCAAGCTTTACTATTGCCTCAAGCAAAGTCTTGTCAAAATCGTCCTCTGCCGTGGTAAACAGGCTTTCTCCCATTTTGATTACGTCAATGCAGGAGTTTTTCAGCGTATTGAGGGACATATACTCTCTGCCGAAATTGTCGATTGTAATGCGTACTCCTAATTTTTTCAGCGTTCCAATGGCGCTGCTGGTGTTGCTGAAGGAAAGTACCTGCGCCTTTTCGGGGATTTCCACCACAAGATAACGTCCGTCCAGCCCCGTTTCCTCCAGCGTATCGTACACCACCTGAGTTATTGCGGCGTGCTGAAGCTCTCCAACCGTTAAGTTAACGCTTACGCAAGCGTCCTCGTAGCCGTATTTTTCGTGCATTTCCTTGCAGAAACGGCAGGCCTTGGCAATTGCCCATGTGTCAATCACTATATCGAAGCCCATATTTTCCGCAAGGCGGATAAACTTTGCGGGAGCAACCTCCCCAAGCTCGTTGTCCGTCCATCTTATAAGGGATTCGAAATAGTCGATTCTGTTTGTGTCGTTGTAGTCGAATACGGGCTGGAAATACATTTCAAAGCCGTTCATTCCTTCTGCAATTGCCTGTCTT
>JBJERI010000121.1:0-2647 GCA_051882195.1 Ruminiclostridium sp.
CAAATAATTAACTAAAAATCAGTTAAAATAAAGTAAAACTTGCGGCTGCAATTTTGTGCAAAATTGCCAAAGGTATTGCATTTTTATTTTTTTATGCTACAATATATAGAGTAAAACCACCGAACATTCACAAGGAGTACCAATGAAGCTATACATAAGCGACCTTGACGGAACATTGCTTGGCGGAAACGCACGGCTTAAAAAACGTACCTGCGATATGCTGAACAGGTTTATAAATAAAGGAATCCCCATTTCCTTTGCCACCGCAAGAGGAATAGGCTCTGCCCTTGCAGTAACCGAGGGGGTGCAGTTTAAAATCCCCGTTATTGTAATGAACGGTGTGTTCATACACGACGTAAATATGAACAAACACATTGTCTGCAACGTATTTTCCGACGAAGCGGCGGATATAATCAAAAGCTACCTGCTGAACTGCCCCGACTCTCCCCTTGTTTATTCCCTCATTGACGGAGAGGAGCGGGTAAGCTATTTTGCTCACCGCACCGAGCAGATAAAGGGCTATCTGAACTCACGGAAAGGCGATAAGCGTTTCCGTCCCTGTTCAACATGGGAAGAAATTTTTGAGGGACAGCTTTTCTACATTACGCTTATTAACCCCGTAACTCCTCTTGAAAAGCTGGACGAGGTGTTCAATCACAAAAACGGAATACAGCGTAATTTTCAGGCTGATACCTATGATAAGGACGAATACTGGTATGAAATTTTCAGCGAATCCGCTTCAAAAGCAAATGCAGTGCGGCAGCTTAAGAAGCTTATGGGGGCTGACGAAGTAATCACCTTCGGGGATAATATGAACGATATTCCCATGTTTAAGGTATCGGACAGATGCTATGCGGTTGAAAACGCTTTTCCCGATGCGAAAGCCGCCGCAACGGGAATTATCGGCTCAAACGAAGCCTGCGGCGTGCCTTTGTTCATAGAAAAGGACAACTGTGAACAATGGCAGTACCAAAGGCACAGCGATATTTTTGTAAAGCCTGACGAGGAGCAGTTTCAGAAAGCGGTTGAAATGGCGGTCTGCCGTGATAAATCCACAATAGGCACATTGAACGAAAAATGCGTTCACAGCGCCCTGAAATACTACTATTCCAGCGAAATCGACCATGAGGCAAAGGTCGGCCCGTACTATGCGGACGCAATAGGCGAAAACGGCATCTATGAAATTCAGACAGGCTCATGGAATAAGCTTTGCACCAAGCTGGACGCATTTCTTGATGTTTCTCACGTCACCGTTATATACCCTTTTCCGAAAAAAGTCCACAATTACTACGCCGAAAAAAACACAGGGGAATGTCTGAAAAAGTCCCCTGCCCGCTCATACAGCGACCTTACAAAATTTTTCCTGGAGCTTTACCGCATTAAGGCGTACCTTGCAAATCCTAATCTGACCGTAGTTATTGCGGAGCTGGAAATGGAGAAAATCCGTTATGTGGATAATGCAAAATGCGTCCGCAGACGAGGACAGCGCATAGAAAATCATCCTCTTAAGCTTCTCCGTGAAATTTACCTTGAGGATATGGAGGATTACAGGATTTTCCTCCCCGAAAATTTGCCCGAGGAATTTGACAAGAAGCAATTCTGTTCCCTGTCAAAGCACTGCGACGGGTCTATTCTGCTGGAAATTTTGGAATATATGTGCGTTGTTGAAAAAATCGGAAAGAAAGGAAATGCTTTTATTTATAAGGTGAAATTATGATAAGAGAAATAACAAAAGAAGATTTTGGCGGACTTATGATGCTTTATACTCAGCTTCACGATAACCCTATACCGCAGGAAAACGAGGAACTGAGCAAGCTGTGGCAAAGCATTATTGACGATAAAAACCACCACATTATTGTTGCGGAGGAGGACGGAAAAATAGTTTCCTCCTGCGTTTGCGTGATAATTCCAAACCTTACCCACAATCAACAGCCCTACGCCTTGATTGAAAATGTAGTCACAGATAAGGAATACCGAGGCAGAGGTCTTGCTACAAAGTGTCTTGATTTTGCAAAGTCAATTGCCCTGAAAGAAAACTGCTACAAGCTTATGCTGCTTACAGGCTCAAAAGAGGAGTCAACCCTGAATTTTTACCGCAAAGCAGGCTATAACAGCAATGACAAGACTGCTTTTATTCAATGGATTTAACGAGAAACGCACACGAAAATGCTCCCACTGTTTATTACAGCGGGAGCAAATTATTTATCAGTTATTCAGCCTTTTTCTTCTTAGCAGCTTCAATATCAGCAAGAGCTTCCTTGCGTGAAAGACCAATCTTGCCCTGCTGGTCAATCTTGATAATCTTTACGATAATCTGATCGCCAACGTTGCAAACGTCCTCAACCTTTTCAACTCTTCTGTTTTCCAGCTCGGAAATGTGTACCATACCTTCCTTGCCGGGAGCAAACTCAACGAATGCGCCAAAGCTTGTTACACGAACAACCTTGCCCTTGTAAATCGAGCCGATTTCGGGAACAAGGGTAATGCCCTTGATCATCTCAATGCAAGCCTTGCACTTTTCGGTATCGTCGCCGCAAACAAATACGTTGCCCTCTTCGTCAATGTCAATCTTGCACTCATAATCAGCGCAAAGCTTCTGAATAACCTTGCCGCCCGTACCGATAACATCACGAATCTTGTCAACCGG
>JBJERI010000122.1:0-12535 GCA_051882195.1 Ruminiclostridium sp.
AGCGGTGCGGAGGTTGCCTATGTGCATATAGCCCGTGGGGCTTGGTGCAAAACGTGTTCTTACTTTCATTTTCAGTTACCGTCCTTTTTATTTCATACATAATTCCTTATCGGCTTTAATCTGAGCCTTAAGCTCATCGAGATTTGCAAACTTCCTTTCCTCACGGACGTATTCACGGAGTATAACTCTTGTCCGCAGTCCGTAAAGGTCGCCTGCCCAGCCGATAATGTGGGTTTCCATATTTGGCTCGGCGTTTTCGCCGTTTACCGTTGGCTTTACGCCGATATTTGTAATGCCGGGGTAAATGTGTCCCGAAATCATTACCCAGCTTTTATATACGCCGAATTTTGGGATTATCGTCCCCTTTGGTATTGTCTGATTGATAGTGGGGAAGCCAAGCTGCTTGCCAAGCTTTCTGCCGTGCTCCACTTCAAGCACATAGGTAAGCTCATAGCCAAGGTACTTGTTTGCAAGGGCAACGTCACCCTCCTTAATAAGCTTTCGGATTGCGGTGGAGCTGATTATTTCGCCGTTTTCCGCCCTTACCGCCGACAGCACGCATACCTCGATTCCGTACTCTCTGCAAATATGGCAAAGGTCGGTTGGGTCAGCCTTGCCGCCCTTTCCGAAATGGAAATCATAGCCGCAGGTAACGTACTTTGCGTTAAGCTTGTCCACAAGGATACGTTTTACAAATTCCTCGGGGGAATAGTCCTGCACCTCCGCAAAATCGGGCGCAAATATGTAATCCACCCCTATTTTGCTCAAAAGCTCCAGCTTAAGCTCGTGGGTGATTATATTCTCCCTTGTGCTGAATTTAGGCAGGAGTGTTTTGTTATTGAAGGTGAATACCACTGCCGCAAGGTCTTTCCTTGCAAGAGCGGCATTGATAACCTCGATATGTCCTAAATGAAGTCCGTCGAAAAAGCCCAGCGCAACGGAGCTGTTTCTGTTCTTCATTCCTCTTGCAGTTATATCAATCAAAATTATACCTCATTGTTTGTTTCGGATTCGTCCTTGAAACGCTGCTTTGCGGCAAGCTCAACCCTTTCGTTTATATAGCCCAGCGCCATAAGCTTTCCGTCAAAGGAATAAACGGTGTAAATATCGCTTTCCTTTTCAAAAGCCACTCGTCCTGCGTCAAGCAGTACGCCGTTTTTGAACATTCGTGTCTGCTTTTCGTCAAGAACAGCCTTGGGGACATTTTCATACAGCCTTGACAGCGGCATTAACAGCTTTTCAAGTTCCTCTTGTTCAAGGGCTTTCAGCTTATCAAGCCTGTGACAGTCATCAAGGGTGAATACCCCCGATTTTGTACGCACAAGGGAAGTCATTGCCGCCCCTGTGCCTGCCGCCTGTCCTATATCGTGGATAAGGGTGCGGATATATGTGCCCTTTGAGCAGCCTACGGTGAGAAAGCCCTCGTTGTTTCCATAGCTGTCAAGGGTAAGCTTGTGTATGGTTATGGGGCGGGGCTGACGCTCTACCTCAACTCCATCTCTTGCAAGGTCGTAAAGCCGTTTGCCGCCTACCTGCACGGCGGAATACATAGGGGGAAGCTGCATTATATCCCCGCGGAAACGGGGGAGGATACGCTCCAGCTCGTCCTTTGAAACCTGCTTGCTGCTTTCCGAAAGGATTTTTCCCGTTATGTCCTGTGTGTCGGTGGAAATTCCGAGGCGAAAGCCCGCCTTGTATTCCTTTGAGGAATCGGGGCAGAAATCCACCGCTTTGGTGGCGTTTCCCACGAATATGGGCAAAACGCCCTCCGCCATTGGGTCGAGAGTACCCCCGTGACCTATCTTTTTTGTGCCGCAGATACGGCGCATTATTGCCACAACGTCAAAGGAGGTAAAGCCCTTTTCCTTGTAAACGCAGATAATTCCGTTCAAGCCCTTGCCCCCTCTATTCTGCAAGTCCAAGGTTTTTCATTTCGGCAGTTACCGCCTCAATGACTGCTTTTTTGGCTGTTTCAAGGTCGCCCTTTACGGTACAGCCTGCGGCTCTCAGATGACCGCCGCCGCCCATTCCGGAGCAGATTTTCTGCACGTCAACCTTGCTTGCGGAGCGCATAGAGGCTTTCCATTCGCCGTTTTTCTCTTTGAGAGTAACGCCCACTTCAACTCCCTCAATCTGACGGGGCAGGGCGGAAATGCCGTTGCAGTCCTCAATATCAACGCTGTCCATCATCTGCTTTGTAAGCACCACAAGGGCGCATTTGTCGCCGCAGAAAAACTCCATATTGTTGATTGCACGCTCTTCAAGGCTAAGTCTTGCCTTTGTTTTCATATCGAAAAGGGTGTAGTTGATTCCGCCGAAATCAAAGTCAAATTCCATAAGCTTTGCGGCTATAAAGTGGGTCTGTGAGGTGGTGTTGGAGAATTTGAAGCAGCCTGTGTCGGTGGCAATTCCCGTGTAAAGACAAGCGGCAATGTCGTTTGTGATATTGGCTCCCATTTCGCAGATTACCTTATACACAATTTCACAGCAGGCGGCTGAGTCAGGGGCAACCAAGGTCTTTTCCGCATATTCAACGTGGGAAAGGTGGTGGTCGATACAAAGCTGCACCCTGTGGCCGTAAGCTTCGTTAAGACTGCCCAGCAGCTTTCTGTCCGCAACGTCAAGGCTGACTATGGTAGTCGGCTCAAATTCCTGAGCTTCAAGCCCCTTTTTCATATAGGCAAACCGCTCCGAAAATTGGTCTGCACAGGCGATTTTCGCCTTTTTGCCAAGCTGCTGCAATACACCGCATAGAGCGTGGGAGCAGCCCATTGTGTCGCCGTCGGGGTTTGCGTGGGAGAGAATGAGGAAATTGTCGTTTTTCAGCAGGAAGTCTGCCGCCTGTTTGATATCAATTTTCATTTTCTTCTTCCTTGTCTGTTGTTGGTTTGGGGAGATTGTCAATGATTTTGCTGATGTGGTCGTAATAATCAAGGGAATTGTCGGGCAGGAAAATAAGCTCGGGCATTTTACGCATTTTTATTCTTGCGTTAATGCGCTTTTTGAAAAAGCCTGCCGCACCCTTTAAGCACTCCACTGCTTCATTTGTTTTTTCCTTGCCGCCGTGGCAGGAAATGTAGATTTTGCAGTAGCTTAAATCGGAGGTAATTTCAAGATGTGAAACCGAAACTATTCCTCCCGCAACTCTGCTGTCCTTTATTTCCTGCATAGCGACGGATATTTCTCTTTTTACGTCTTCGGATAAACGCTGAAGATTATGATTTGCCATAACGTTTCTCCTTTCGGTAAGATTGGTTAATCTTTTATTTCTTCCATAATGAAGGCTTCAAAAATGTCGCCTTCCTTCATATCGGTGAACTTTTCAAGGGTAATACCGCACTCGTAGCCCTCTGCAACTTCCTTTGCGTCGTCCTTGAAGCGCTTTAAGCTGCTCATTTTGTCCTCTGAAAGCACAATACCGTCACGGACTACTCTTATTTCGGCGTTTCTGGTTACCTTGCCCGAAAGCACATAGCAGCCTGCAACAGCGCCTACGCCGGTAATCTTGTAAACCTGACGAACCTCGATTTTGCCCAGAGGTACTTCCTTGAACTTAGGCGCAAGCATACCCTTCATTGCCGCCTGAATTTCTTCAATTGCGTCGTAGATAATGCGGTAGCACTTGATTTCAACGCCGTCACGCTTTGCGTTGTCCTCTGCGTTTGCGTTTGGTCTTACGTTAAAGCCTACGATAATTGCGTTGGAGGCGTTTGCGAGCATAACATCGCTTTCGTTGATTGCGCCTACGCCGCCGTGAATTACCTTAACTCTTACTTCCTCGTTGGAAAGCTTCATAAGGGACTGGGTTACGGCTTCAACAGAGCCTTGTACGTCCGCCTTTACGATAATGGGCAGCTCCTTCATTTCGTCGCTTGCGATCTGCTGGAACAGGTTGTCAAGTGTTACCTTCTGATACAGCTTGAACTGCTCCTCCTTAGCGTCGAACTTACGCTTTTCAACCAGCTCTCTTGCCAGCTTTTCGTTTTCAACAGCAGCGAATGTATCGCCTGCGCTTGGAACCTCCGCAAGACCCATGATTTCAACAGGAACAGACGGACCTGCTTCCTTGACGGTTCTGCCCTTGTCGTCACGCATTACACGAACACGGCCAACGGCTGTGCCTGCGATAATAGCGTCCCCTGTATGGAGAGTACCGTTCTGTACGAGGAGAGTTGCGATAGGACCTCTGCCCTTGTCAAGTCTTGCTTCGATAACTGCGCCCTTTGCAAGACGGTCGGGGTTAGCCTTTAACTCCATAACGTCCGCTGTAAGACCTACCATTTCAAGCAGGTCGTCAATGCCCTCGCCTGTTTTTGCGGAAACGGGAACGCATACAGTGTCGCCGCCCCATTCCTCAACAACAAGACCGTGTTCGGTAAGCTCCTGCTTTACACGCTCGGGGTTTGCGCCTGGCTTGTCGATTTTGTTGATTGCAACAATAATGGAAACTCCTGCCGCCTTTGCGTGGTTGATAGCTTCAACGGTCTGTGGCATAATGCCGTCGTCCGCCGCAACTACAAGTATTGCAATATCCGTTACGCTGGCGCCTCTTGCACGCATTGCTGTAAATGCCTCGTGACCGGGAGTATCAAGGAATGTTATCTCACGTCCGCCTGCGTTAACACGGTAAGCGCCGATATGCTGTGTGATACCGCCTGCTTCGCCCTCTGCAACGCTGGCGTTTCTGATTTTGTCAAGAAGGGAGGTTTTGCCGTGGTCAACGTGTCCCATTACAACAACAACGGGCGGTCTTGGCTTAAGGTTTTCGTCTGTGTCCTCAACCTCTTCAAACAGCTTTTCCTCGATTGTGACAATGACTTCCTTTTCGACCTTTGCGCCTAATTCCTCTGCAACAAGTGCCGCTGTGTCAAAGTCGATAACCTGATTTATGGTGCACATTTCGCCAAGAGCGAACAGCTTTTTGATTACCTCGGTTGCGGTTACCTTAAGTCTTGAAGCAAGCTCGGAAACAACGATTTCGTCCGGAATCTGTACCTTAAGCTGCTGCTTTCTTGCTCTTTCAAGCTCAAGGCGCTTAAGCTTCTGCGCTTCGGTTTCACGGTTGTTCTTGCTGCCGAAGGGCTTTTTCTGCTGTGATTTCTGATTGATTTTCTGCTTCTTTGTGAAAGCGTCCTGCTTGGAATTTCTCATTCCCTGGGGAGCAATTGTTTCATAGCGCTCGTTGTACTTGTCAAGGTCAACATAGCTGCCTCTTGTGTCAACACGCTTTGTTACCTGCTCGCCGCGCTGTACAGCCTCGCCCTTCTGCTTCTGATTTGCAACGGGGGGCTCGTTTGTCTTGATGCTTGAAATATCAACAGCAGGAGCAACGGTCTTGGGAGCGATTTTCTGAGGTGCAGACTGCTTTTTGTCTGCGGGACGGTCGTTTCTGCTGTCCCTGTTAAAGCCGTCCTTGCCGAAATTGCCCTTTCCGTTCTGACGATTATCACGATTGTCACGGCTGTCACGGTTATCACGATTGTCCTGTGGGCGCTGTCCGTTCTGATTTCCTGCGGGGCGCTGCTGACGGTCGCCGTTCTGATTACTCTTGGGACGGTCATTGTTCTTTCTTTCAGCGTTCTGATTGCTCTGAGCAGGCTGCTTTGGCTTTTCGGCAGGCTTTTCCTGCTTTGGTTCGGGCTTTGGCTCGGACTTTGTTTCAGCTTTTGGCTCGGGCTTAGGCTCGGGCTTTGGCTCTTCCTTTTTGGTCGCCGAAGCAAAATATTCGTTGAAGCTTTCAACCTGATTTGCCTGCGAGATTTTTTCAAGGACAATGTCAAGCTCCGCACCCTCTAAAGAGGCGGTATTTTTCTTTTCAACGCCGCAGTATTCCTTTACAACGTCGATAATTTCATTTGGCGTTACGTTAAGATCTTTTGCAACGTCGCGTAATTTGTCTTTTTGTTCCATTCAGTATCCCCCAATAATATTATAAGTAGAAATTTGTTATTTATTTCAATTAGACAGACTTTTGTAAAAGCCCTCATCTAAGATAGCAATAACGCCTATTCTTTTTCCCAGCACCTGCTGCAATTGGTCCATTGTGCAGTCGATTTCTGCGACTTTTGCATTACAGCGCTGTGCACGGAAAAGAACCTCTTTTTTTGTTTTAGCGGAAATATCCTTTGCAATAAGAATACCTGCCGCCTTGGACCTTGGCTTTTCAAGCTCCTCGAAAACGGCGTCAAAGCCGCCTATAAGCTTTCCTGCCTTTCTGCAAAGTCCTATTGTGTTAAGCTTATTGTTCATAGCTTTTTGATTTCCATTTCCAGCTGATCGTAAACCTCGTTGGGTATCTGACATTTAAGGGAGCGTTCAAGGCTGCGCTTTTTTCTTGCCATTGCAAAGCATTCGGCGTCCCTGCAGATATATGCGCCTCTGCCCGATTTCTTTCCCGTAAGGTCAAGGGAAATTTCTCCCTCCTTGCTCCTCACAATACGAAGCAGTCCCTTTTTGCCCGTCATTTCATCACAGCCAAGACATTTTCTCAGCGGTACTTTTTTCTCCATACCGATTAACCCTCGAAAAATCCGCTTTCGGGCTTGATGTCGATCTTGAAGCCTGTAAGTCTTGCGGCAAGCTTTGCGTTCTGACCCTTGTTGCCGATTGCAAGTGAAAGCTGGCTGTCGGGAACAAGCACGGTGCAAGCCTTGACGGTTTCGTCGGGAATTTCAACGCTTACAACATCTGAGGGCTTAAGCGCCTGCTTGATAAACTCCTTGGGGTCGTCGCTGTACATTACAACGTCGATTTTCTCGCCCTTAAGTTCCTCGCATATCTTGCTTATTCTGCTTCTCTGCGGGCCTATGCAGGAGCCAAGAGCGTCAACGTTAGGGTCGTTGCTGATAACGGCGATTTTGCTTCTTGAACCCGGCTCACGGCTGATTGACTTTATTTCAACTGTACCGTCGTGAATTTCGGGAACTTCGTTTTCAAAAAGGCGCTTGATAAGCTCTCTTGCAGTTCTGCTGATTTTGAGAGTGGGGCGCTTGTCGGTAGCGGATACGCCCGAAACGTAAACCTGAACAACGTCCCCTACCTTTAAGGTTTCGCCCGGAATCTGCTCGCTCTTGAAAAGAGGCACTTCGTTGTGGTTGATGTCAACCATTGCATTGCCCGAAACAGGCTCGATTTTAAGCACCGTTGCAGGCTTCATTTCGTTCTGATATTCGCCCCATTGCTCGATAAGCTGTGAGCGTTCAACCTCCTTGATGCCCTGCTTGATAACCTGCTTTGCAGTCTGAGCGGCAATACGTCCGAAATGCTTTGTGTCAAGCTTTATGGGGCACATATCGCCTATCTGCATACGCTTGCTGATTGTTCTTGCTTCGTCAAGGGTAATCTGATTTGCGGGGTCTTCAACCTCCTCGACTACTTCCTTTAAGATTGCCACGTCAAACTTGCCCTTTTCAAGGTCGAAGTTGAACTGTGTGTTTTCGCTGTGGGGATAGTCCTTTTTGATTGCGATAACAAGAGCAGTCTGAATCTTTTCAATAAGCACGTTGGGCTCGATTCCCTTTTCCTTTGCAAGGGCTGAAAGCGCCTCGAAGAAGTTAGGTGTATTTTCGGTATTTTTAGCCATTGTTTTCCATTGTCCTCCTGAAATAATGTTATTATAAATCGGAATTGATTTTGATGCACTTTGCGATTTTAAGCGTTCTTTCGCCCTCATCGGAAGTAAGAGTGATTTCTCCCTCCTCCTCGTTATAGGCGGAAAGAATACCGTAAACAGGGATTTCCTTGCCTTTTTCATCGCGGATGGTTGCCTTTACGGGCTCGCCTGTGCAGGCTCTGAAATGCTCAGGCTTTCTCAGCTTTTTGGTAAGCCCCGGAGAGCCTACTTCCAGTATGTCGATATACTGTAAAAAGTCCTGCTTGTCGATTATTTCGTTTATGGGGGCTGTAATAAGCTCGCACTGGTCGCTGTCTATTCCGCCCTCTTTATCAAGGAGAATACGCAGATACCACATTGCGCCCTCTTTTTCAAAGCACACGTCCCATATTTTAAAGCCGTTTTTCTCGGCAATAGGCTGTACAAGCGCCAAAGCCTGCTCCTCAATTCTGCCGCTCTGTCCTCTTGTGCCGCCCTTTTCCTTTGCCATTCAATCATTCCTTCCCGTAAAAAGTCCCATATATACACTGAAGACTGGATTTGTCAACCCAGTCTTCAGCTTACTATTACATTATTCATTATACCACCGAAAAATGCGGTTGTCAAGCGTTTTTTACAATATTCTGCCCGAATTTCCGCAATACGGAGCGCATAAGCTCAAAATCCGCCCTAAAAAATTCGCTTCGGTCGGTTGTACGGTCGTTTACGCAGAATTCAAGGCTGTAATAAATTGTGTCGTAGCTCTCGTCATAGTAAAAGGTGCAGAGAATATATTTGTACTTGTCCGCATAGTAATTCACGGGCTCAAGGGTGAGTATAAAGCCCTTGTCCTTTGAAACCGCCGCCTTTGTTTCGGCAAAGTCACCGTTTGGGAGAAACTGCACCTTTTTGGTATAGGGCAGTGCTTCCGCCGCCTTCTGGGCTTCCGATTTCAGAATTTTCTTTCCAAAAAACATAAATGCTCCTGTTAAAAATTAAGGGGAACTTAAAGGGTGCCCCTTTTGGCAATTCCGCCTCGCCGACACTTTATCTTTTTTACAGATGATTTGCTCGGCGGGTCGAAAGCGGCTTAATCGGAAACACCCTAAAGTCCCCCATAAAATTATTGTTAAATTAAATTTCAGAACAGCTCTTTAAGAACAAGTCCCTTTGCAAGATTGCCGTAGAAGTTGAACACGCCTGCCTTTACAGCGGCAAGGTAGTCATATCCGCCCTCGGCGATTTTGAGGATCTCGGCTGCTGTTGTTTCGATTGTTGCGTCATTCATGTAGTAAGGTGCCTGAATAATCTGCTTCTTGTAGGTTTCATCGGCGTTGATTGCAACATAGAACGTACCCATGTCTGCAACGTTTACCTGAATGGCAATGGTTTCGGAAATTGCGCTTGTGTCGATTTTATCAAGCTTTTCCCACAGCTTTGTTGTAAGAGTGTCAAGTGTGATAGGAGCCTTTTTCGGCGCACGCTTTGTTGTTTTGGGAGCTGCTGTTTTCTTTTCCTTGGTTGTAGCCATAATATTCATTCCTTTCTACTTATAAAAATAAGCTTTGCTTATTTCCTACTAATATAATATCATATCCTGCGGAAAATTTCAAGTGCCTATGATAATTTTCACGCTCTGAATAAGACAAAAAAGTACATAATGCGACAAAATGAGCGCATAGAAGAACGTTCCGCAGATAAAATGTAAAGTCTGTGCAAACGCTGTAAAACCGCCGTTAAACCGCCTTTGAAGAGAACTAACGTAATAAAAGGCGGAATTGCGTGCCGAGGCACTCGGCGGCACTCGGCTAAGATATTACTATGCCGTTTTTGGTTTCGTAAATGGTGCTTTTTCCGTATTCCTCGGTGGTCTGCATGGTGAACTTGCCAAGGCTGATTTTTACGTTGGGGTGGAGGAAACGGTTGATTTTGATTATCAGCTTTTCGGAGCTGCCCGTAATGCTGTCGATTTCGGTAATTCGCTTTGCAAGGGGCTTCTTTTCAAGGGTTTTCTGCACCTTAAGACGAACGGCAGCGCTGGCAAATTCCTCTTTTTCTTTTGAAAGGTGAACGCCCTTTGCTTTTTCGCTGTTGATGAATTTCAGCGCAACGTCCAGCTTGTCAATGTCCTCGTCCAGCTTTTTGGAGCGGTCTTCAAGCTCCTGCCGCTCCTGCATAAGCATTGCGAAGTTGCCTACCATAACGCTGGTTGCAATGTAGTTGCGGTGACCCAGTGTATTGCAGGACAGATTGCCCATTACGCTGTAAGAGCCGCCTACGATAGTGCCGGGGTTTGAAACACATTCAAGACTGCCCTCCACGTCCGCATGGCATGAAACAAGGGAGTTTGCACGGAGATTGCCCTTGCACTTTATCTTTGAGTTTTCGCCGAAGCCGATGGTTATATTGCCCTCGGTGGAAATAAGGGTTGAGTTTACAACGCCGTTTTTTACAACAATATTGCCCGTTGCCTGCAAGGTAGCGCCGTTGATCATTCCGCTTACGATAATGTCCTTTTCGGAAATTACCGTAAAGCCCTCGTCCACGTTGCCTTTTACTTCCACGTTTCCGAGGAAGTTTATGTTGCCCGTTGAAATGTCAACGTTGTTTTTGATTACAACCGTGGTTTCAACGGCGAATTTGCCGTTCTGGAAAATAAGATTTCCGCTGGCAAGAGCGATAAGCATGCTCTTGTCGCCGTTAAGCCCTGTGTTCTGTCCCGAGGGAATAACGGGGGCTCTTCCGGGAACGGGGAGCAGGGTATTGCCGTAAATGTCCATACCCGGAGTGCCTGCGGTTTCGTGGGTAATATCGCAGATAGGGTCGCCCAGCTTGATGTTTACCACCATTCCAAGGTCGCGGTAGTCAACGCTGCCGTCCTCCCGCAGCTTTGGCTGGTACTTTCTCACCTCGTCGTAGCGGGGACTTACAACGCCGTCCACGCCGTTTTCGGGCGGGTCGCCGTGAGCAAAGGTGAAAACGGAATCGTACATTCCTTCCTTTACGATATTTTCCAGTATTTCCTCGTCAATGCCATATACAATTTTCTGTGCGGTAAGCACCGCCCGAATGTCCTCCATGGTGACATCCTTGCCGCCAAGCTGGGGACTATATACGCAGATAGTGGCTTCAAGCCCGTTGTTTATAACGCTTACTATAACTTCAGCGTCGGTGGGCTTAAGCTTTGCCTTATCTCCGCCTTTTCCTATAACGTTATCATTTTTCATAGTATTGTCAGTAAGGGAGTATATCTCCTGCATCAGTCCGTCGTCAATGCCGAATCTGTTGATTGCGGCGGTCGTGTTGTCGGGGTTGCCGTTCTGTCCGGCTTTGCTGCTTTTGACCGATGAATCGATACCGTTTATAATATCGTCAAAGGTCGAAAAATCAAAGCCAAGATCTTTGGAGCCGGCCATATTCTCCCTCCTTTCGTTACAGGACGTTTACTCCTTTATTGGTCGATTTTATCTCAACCTTTCCGTCCTCCGAGTAAAAGAAAACCGTTCTGCCGTAGTTTGAGCCGGTATCCTGCGCCACAATGGGGATACGAAGCTGCGAAAGCGCCTGCTTAACCGCAGTTACATTGCGTTCGCCTATATTGAATTTATCGTTTGTAGTTGCGAACATCAGTGCGCCCCCTGCGATTTTTGCGGTAAGTCTTGAGGGGCTTGCGCCGCTTGCAACCATTTTCTGATACATATCCACAATGGCTGTATCTGCGAATTTCATTCGGTTAAGGTTGGTATCGCAGACTATTGATTTGCTGTCGGGGAGCATTATATGGGAAAGTCCCGCAATTTTTGTTACCTTGTCGTAAAGGCATATTCCAACGCAGGAGCCAAGGGCGTATGTAACAAGCACATCGGGACTGCGGCATATCTTCCAGTCAGAAATGCCGATGGTCAGTTTTTCGCTCATGCTTCAACACCCAGCTTCCCAAGCAGCTTTGCAAGCGACTCCACAGTAGGTATCAGCATCATATTCGACTTGACGCTTACGTCGTCTATCTTAAGGGATTTGTCGATAAACAGCAGCTTGTCGCTTACCTCGCCGAATTCAATGGCAGGAACGCTCATTACTGCGCCAAGCATATCTGCCGTAAATGACGGGGCTTCAACGTTTATCTGTATTCCTGCAAGCTGAGCTATTGCACCCACATAGGAGCTTGCCATAATATTTCCGATTTCGGAAAGGGTGGAAACGTCGTTTTCGTCAAGGGCAAGCAGGTCGATATGCTCCTTGCCGAAAAAGGTCTTGATGATTATTTCCGCAAATTCCTGTTCAATGAGGAACAGTATCATTCCGTCAATATCGCCGCTTAACCGCACTAAAATACCTGCGATTACGGTTTCTGCGCCTCCTGCCTGGTCGATTGCGTCCTGAAAATCAAGAAGCTTCACCTTTGGCATTTCAATAAGCACGTTTTTTCCTATCATTGCGGAAAGGGCGGTGGAAGCGTTGCCCGAGCCGATATTGCCTACTTCCTTCAGCACGTCAAGGTGTACAGCAGTCAAGTCTTCGTATTTTTTTAAAGTCATAGTGTTGCCCTCCCCTTAATTATAACATAAAATCGGAAGAAAATCTATATATTTACAAAATAATTTGACAATTATTTATCAAATTTCCCCTTAACCCCTAAGATTATTAGCAATACTCTGCATTTCGTCTGCGGTCTGGACTATTTTTGCGTTAAGCTGATAAGCGCGCTGGCTTTCTATTATATGCACCATCTCAGACGCAAGGTCAACGGTGGACATTTCAAGATAGGTTCTCAGCTTGCGGCTGTCGGGATTTGGTGCAGCCTCTCCCGAGCGCTGGGTTACAAGGAAATGGTTTGCGCTTGACTGCATAAGTCCGTAGTTGTTGGGAACGGAATATACCCCTATCATATCCTCAAGGGTGTTGTAGTCGATAATGTTGGTTTCTTCCTGTATTGTTTCATAG
>JBJERI010000123.1:0-2622 GCA_051882195.1 Ruminiclostridium sp.
CAAGGGCTTTTTCCTTAATGGAAAGCATATAAAGCTTCACGGTGTTTGTCTGCACCATGACCTTGGCTGTCTTGGAGCGGCGGTAAACCGTGACGAAATAAAGCGCCGCCTGCTTGTGATGAAGGAAATGGGAGTAAACGCAATTCGTACTTCACACAATATGCCTGCGGTGGGGCTTATGGAGCTGTGCGACGAGCTTGGAATACTGGTGGACAGCGAGGCATTTGATATTTGGGAGCGCTCAAAAACAACCTATGACTATTCAAACCATTTTGACGAATGGTACAAAAAGGACGTTAAATCATGGGTTTGCCGTGATAGAAATCACCCCTCAATTATAATGTGGAGCATTGGCAACGAGATTTACGACACTCACGTTTCGGAGCGGGGTTACGAGGTAACAAAACTGCTTGCTGACGAGGTAAGACAGCACGACCCACGGAAAAACGGTCTTGTTACCTTTGGCTCGAATTATCTTGAATGGGACAATACCCAGAAATGCGCTGAATTGCTTGACGTGGTGGGCTATAACTACGGTGACAGACTGTACGAAAACCACAGCAAAAAATACGGCTGGAAAATTTACGGCAGCGAAACAACGGCAGGCGTAAAAAGCCGCGGCGTTTATCATTTCCCCTATTCCGCTGTATATCTTACTCATGACGATAAACAATGCTCCTCTCTTGGCAACTGCCGTGGAGGAAACGGCGCTGAAACCGCATGGGACGTGCTGGAAAAGGACCTTGATACGGACCGTTGCGCAGGTATGTTTATCTGGACGGGCATTGATTATATAGGCGAGCCAACCCCTTATTTTACCAAGAACTCCTATTACGGACAGGCGGACACAGCCTGCATAAAAAAGGACAGCTTTTATCTGTATCAGGCGGCGTGGACGGACAAGCCCGTGCTTCATTTGCTGCCCTACTGGGATTTCAACGAGGGACAGCTTATTGATATTTGCGCCTACACAAATCTTGATGAGGCGGAGTTGTTTGTAAACGGCAAATCCTACGGAGTGAAAAAGGCTGAAAAGTGGCAGATACGCTGGACTGCGGAGTATCATAAGGGCGAAATAAAGGCTGTTGGCAGAACAAAATCGGGGGAAAGGCTTGAAGACGTTCGCCGCTCCTTTGGGGACAGTGCGGCCGTTGTCCTTGAATGTGACCGAAAGGTTATTCCCGCCGACGGAAAGTCCCTTGCAGTTGTGGAAATTTCAACTGTGGATAAGGACGGAAACCCTGTTGAAAATGCCCGTGACCGAATAAACATTACCGTGACCGGCGGCAGACTGCTTGGTATGGATAACGGCGATAGCACAGACACAGACGGCTACAAGTGCAGCTTAAGAAAGCTTTTTTCGGGAAAAGCTGCGGCTTATATAGGCTCGGCGGATAAGTGCGGAGACATTGTTGTAAGAGCAGAGGGAATCGGTCTTGAGCCTGCGGAAATTGTTATCAGGGCGGAAAAGGCGGAGATTATTTCTGGCACAGCCTTTGATGAAAACATAGTGGATTGCGGAATAATAAGGGAAGTTCCCGTGAGAAAAATTTCCCTCAGCGGCAATGCCGTCAGAAAGCTTACTCCCGAAAATCCCACCGCATTTATCAAGGCGGAAATTCTTCCCACAAACGCCACATACAATGAGCTTGTGTGGAGCATTGTTACCGACAGCGGCGTTGCAACAAATACGGCTGAAATAAAGTTTAAAGAGGGCGGCGCCGAAATTGCCGCAAAGGGCGACGGAGCGTTCCGTCTGCGCTGTTCCTGCTTTAACGGAAAGCCTTATCCCGAGGTTATTTCCGAGCTGGAATTTTCCTGTGAGGGCTTTGGACTTGCAGGACTTGACCCCTATAATTTTGTTTACGCAAGCCTTTACAGAGAAGCTCCCGTGCCGCTTGATGAAATTTCGGGCGGCGGTGTTTCCATTGAGAAAAACAAGAATAAGGTAGGCTTTACGGCGGTTGAGTTTGGTTCAAGCGGCAGCAAAAGGCTTACTGTAAGCCTTATTCACTGGTTTTCGGACGAACCTATCACTTTCCGCGTTTTTGACGGCGATAAGCTTATGGGCGAATACACTTACAAGCAGGATTTCAAGTGGCAGACCTACAAAGAGCAAAGCATTGATTTGCCCTACAGACTTTACGGCACTCGCAATATCAGCTTTGAGTTTGACAAAAAGGATAATATGCTCCATTTCGGAGGCTTCCGCTTTACGCCCTGTGAAAAGGCTTATGAAAGGCTTTATGCCGCCGAAAACGACCTTATACACGGTGACAGCTACGAAATAAGCGGCAATGAAATTCACCATATCGGCAACAACGTGTATATTGATTTTGCGGAAATGGATTTCACGAAGGGTGCAGGCTCAATAACAATCTACGGAAGAACTCACCACGATAACGATTCCATACACGTTCATTTTATGGGGGAAAACGGTGAAATAATCCGTGAAATTGTTGAGTTTCCCCATAGCGAAGATGTAACCGCCGTAACCTATCCATTAAGCGGAATAAAGGGCAGAATGACGGTGAAATTTACGTTTTTGCCGGGGTGCGATTTTGATTTCAGGGCTTTTGAGATTAAGCCGTAAAAATGCATAAAATAAGCTCCGACCTTTTG
>JBJERI010000124.1:0-2590 GCA_051882195.1 Ruminiclostridium sp.
AAGATATATTATAAAAAATTATTGCAAAATGATAGGCCGTGTGTTATACTGGTTATACCATATTAAATATATACAAGCAATACAACAAAACGTAAGATATACGGAAAGGAACGCCCTATGAGCATTAACTCCGAGCTTTCAAAGCGTGAATTTATGCAGCGCGAGCACAACATAACCCATTCCCCCTATACAAAGGAAATGGAATTTTACGCCTGCGTCCGAGCGGGGGACACAGAGGGCGTAAAGGCTTGCTACACGCCCCTTGCCACCGAGGGCTACGGCAGGCTCAGCAAGGACCCTGTACGGAATATGAGGTATCACCTTATCGTTTCCATTGCCATGATAACAAGATTCTGCATCGAGGGCGGAATGGAGCCTGAGGTTGCCTATACCATAAGCGATATTTACATAAACAAGGCGGACGAGTGCAACGACATAAAGGGTCTTGGGGAAATCCACAAGGAAATGATTTTCGACTTTACAAAGCGTATGGGGGAGCTTACCTCAGTAAAGGTATATTCGAAGCAGATTCTGGACGCACTGGATTACATTTATGACCACTTGCACGAGAAAATCACCGTAACGGAAATTGCGGAGCATATCGGGCTTAGCCCTCAATACCTGTCAAGACTGTTTCACGACGAGGTGGGAGTTACAATTTCCGCCTACATAATGGACAAGCGAGTGGAGTCGGCGGAAAATATGCTGAAATTCTCCGACTACACTCCCGTTGACATAGGCAACTACCTTAATTTCAGCAGCCACAGCCATTTTATTATGGTGTTCAAAAAGCATACGGGACTTACTCCCCGTGAATATCGTGAAAAATTTTTCCGCACAAACTGGGGCGACAGCAAATAATTGATATTTTTGTAATATTTTTTATATAACTCCACTGACAAACCTGTTATAATCAAGGCACAATGAAAAATGAAAGGCGGAAATATTATGAAGAAGATTATTACAGCGGCTTTGCTCGCATTTGTGCTTACTCTCTGCGCCTGCGGAGGACAGCCTGCTCAGACCACAGCGGAGGCTGACGTTACAACAACGGAGGTTACCGAGGAGCAGACAGCGGAGGAAATGGGGGATTACACCCTTTGCACCGACTTTACAAAGGGAATGTCCGACAGCTGGGAGTTTTCCGACGGCTGGTCCAACGGCTCAATGTTCAACTGCACATGGCGTAAGAACAATGGGAATTTTGAGGACGGCGTGCTGAAAATGTCCATTGATACCTTCGGGGACGGTTACAGCGGCGCTGAAATCCGCACTAAGGACTTTTACGGCTATGGAATGTACGAGGTGACAATGAAGCCTATAAAGAACATCGGCGTTGTTTCCTCGTTCTTCACCTACACAGGCCCGTCAGACAACAATCCGTGGGACGAAATCGACATTGAGTTCCTTGGCAAGGACACCACAAAGGTGCAGTTCAACTACTTCACCAACGGCAAGGGCAATCACGAGTACGTTTACGACCTTGGCTTTGACGCAAGCGAGGAGTTCCACACCTACGGCTTCAAGTGGGCAAAGGACAGCATTACCTGGTACGTTGACGGAGAAGAGGTTTACACAGCAACAGAGGATATTCCGTCCACGCCAAGCAAGATTATGATGAACGTATGGAACGGTATCGGGGTTGACGGCTGGCTGGGAGCATACGACGGTACAACGCCCATTACTGCGGAATACAAAAATGCAGCGTTTACTGCGGAGGAATAATAAAAAAGGGGGCTGATGCCCCCTTTTTTTATTACCCCCGTTTTGTGTTTTATGTAATCTTTGACTTGGTTGAAAGGGGGCTACTCGCCCCCCTCAGCTTGTCGAAAAAGCCGTTTTAAAAGTTTAGGTCAAGCCTTTTCAAAAGCTTGCGGGTTTTTAGGGCAGAGCCCTAAATCAGCTTCCGCAGAAGCCGAAATTCCCCAATATAAAGCGATTTTTTGCAAGGGTTTGGGACGCTTTTTTCAAGAAAAAAAGCGTCCCAAAAGTGAATGATTATCGCAACATTATTCTCGAAAAAGGTGCCAGTGGCACGTTTTTCGACGGACTGAAGGGGGCTACTCGCCCCCTTGATTATGTTTTATGTAATTATCGTGTAGCAATAACCCCTCGCCCTTTTCTTTGATTGCACAAAGAAAAGGGAAAAGAAATGCACCTGCTCATGCGCCGCAGGTGGCTTTGTGAAACTCGCTTTGCGAGTTTCAAGAGGTGTTTATGGTTGCGGAATGTTGGTGTAGAAAAATTATGATTATTTAGACTGCAATAGGTGTGATACCCTGTTTCAAGTTGTTGGCGGAATGAGAAAAGAGGTTAATTTCACGGTTTAATTTTTATGTTGGTGATTAAGCACAAAGATTTCGTCTTTCTTATGTTAATCAGAGATAAGTGCTTGCTTCTCATACAACATATAAATCTAAACCCACATATCCACAGCATAATAGCGGAGCAAAAAAAGCAAAATCGTTACCACTTACACCAACAACTTGAAAAAAGCCACAAGACGGACCGCTTCTTTCACAAGCATTATCCTTCTTAGAAAAGTGCCGCCAAGCACTACACCCCTTGAAACTCGCCAAAGGCGAGTTTC
>JBJERI010000125.1:0-2590 GCA_051882195.1 Ruminiclostridium sp.
TTCAAGCTCACGTCCGATTTTGTTATGGTCGCGCTTCTTTGCGTCCTCAAGCTTTGCAAGATGTTCTTCAAGCTCGCTTGCCTTGGGGAATGCAGTACCGTAAACACGGGACAGCATCTTGTTCTTTTCGCTGCCTCTCCAGTAAGCGCCTGTGCAGCTTGTAAGCTTGACTGCCTTTACAGGAGCGGTTGTCATAAGGTGAGGACCTGCGCAAAGGTCTGTGAAATCCCCCTGCTTATAGAAAGAAATGGGTTCTCCCTTGTCTGCGTGCTCCTTGCAAAGCTCTACCTTGTAAGGCTCGCCCTCGGCTTCCAGCTTTGCAACAGCCTCATCAGGTGGCAGAAGGAACTGCTCGATTGCTATATTTTCCTTTGCGATTTTCTTCATTTCTGCTTCGATTTTCAGCAGGTCGTCGGGTGAAAAGGGCTTTTCAACGTCAAAATCGTAATAGAAGCCGTCTTCGATTGCAGGACCGATTGCAAGCTTTACATCGGGGTAAAGTCTTTTTACTGCCTGTGCAAGTATATGGGAAGCGGTGTGGCGGAACGCCTTTCTGCCGTCTGGATCGTCAAAAGTAAGAATTTCCAGCTTGCAGTCCTTATCTACAACTGTTCTTAAATCGCATACAGCGCCGTCAATTCTTGCTGCGCAAGCCGCTCTTGCAAGACCGCCGCTGATTTGGTTTGCTATATCGATAACAGACATAGGATTTTCAATTTCCTTGACTGTATCGCCTTTAAGTGTCAGCTTAATCATTTTATGTTTCCTTTCCTCGGAGCTTAGTCCTGTTTTATTATGTACCACACTATATTGTAACACTTTTTTCGCCAAATGTCAATTAATCGCTGTATGTTTTTCAACAAACAGCGTTTAAGGCAATACCGCACAAAGCCGTTAGGCGGTCTTTGTGCGGTGTTGCCTTAAGTTTTATTCCTGTAATATTTCAGTTATTTTGTCCTGCAGCGCCGAATAAAACAGCGGAAACATTGCGTCGGTTGAGCCAAGGGTAAACAGATTTCTGTTATTGATTGCGGAAAGCTCCCGTCCGTAGGTGTAAACCCATCGTCTGAACCAGCCGCCGTCAAAAACAGGCTCCTCCTTTTTGTGCTTTACAAGATTCATCATGCCCTTGAGGGTGTATTCCACAATGCTTTCAGGATTTGACATTCCGTATTCGGAAATTATTTTGTAAAGCTGCTTTATCTGACTGTCCTTAATGGGAAATTTCTTCATCACATTGCGCATAAAAGGAATACGGACCGCAAAGGTATAGCGGAAAATATCCACTACCTCCGCAAACTTTTCCGACTCCAGTTCGCCTAACTTATTCTTGTCGTAAGGTATTCCAAGATTTGCATAGCAGTCGGGATCCATAATGTCGTTAAGTCCGATCTTCATTATGTCCTTTACATTCTGGTTGTAAAAATCTTCGTCCGAAACAATGTATATGTACTTTATTGCATTGAACATTGAACGGCTGGTTTTATCAACAGCCTCCGCAATGGATTTCAGTGTTTCCTCGTTGATCATTTAGTTCCTTCCTCTGTTCCGCCGTAAGCACGCTTTTCAAATTCCTCTACGGGAACAGGTCTTGCAAAATAGAAGCCCTGCGCCATATTGCAGCCAAGCTTTGTGAGAAGCTGCGCCTGCTCCTCTGTTTCAATACCCTCGCTGATAGTCTTCATATTGAGAGCCACCGCAAGGGAAATAACGTGAGCGATAATATCGCAGGCACGCTGGTTTTCCTCAGCGCCCGACAGGAATTCCCTATCGATTTTGAGCACGTCAACAGGCAGATTTTTCAGCATATTGAGTGAAGAATATCCCGTGCCAAAATCGTCGATTGAAATATGGAAGCCGTATTCCTTAAGCTCTCTGAAAACTCTTTCTAAAACGTCAAGATTTTCAAAGGCGGCGCTTTCCGTAATTTCAATTTCAAAAATCTCGGGAGGAACGCCGTATCTCCTGCAAATTTCCGCAAGCTTGCCTACAAAGCCTGCGTCCTGAAGATGAACTCTCGACATATTTACCGAAATTGTAAAGGGCTTTCTGCCCATATTCATCCAGTGCTTCTGCTGAATGCAGACCTCCTCAAAAACGTACATATCAAGGCGCAGAACAAAGTGGTTCTTTTCAAACAGCGGAATAAATCTTCCGGGAGGAATAACCTTTCCGTCGCGAATCCAGCGCACAAGCGCCTCTGCTCCCACAATTTTGTTCTCATCGTCAAGAGAAACCTTAGGCTGATAATAAACCTTGAATTCTCTTGTTTCGAGAGCCTGCTCCATTACGTTTTCAATTTCCTTTTCCTCTCGTACCTGCGAGAGCATATCAACGTCAAAGAAAGAATAAGAGGACTCGTTTTTGTTCTTTACGGAACGTCTTGCAAGGTCGGCACGGTCCGCCATTTTTCTTGCAGACATATTTCTGTCTACAATCATATAAATGCCGATTGAAAGGATTATTTTGAAATCGGTTATCTGATAGTCAATATCGCTTATAATATTTGAAATTTTCTGAAGAAGCTCTTCCTTTTTCTTGTATGAAATAAGAAGATAAAACAAGTCGGAGTTGTTTCGTGCAAAGCTTT
>JBJERI010000126.1:0-2588 GCA_051882195.1 Ruminiclostridium sp.
TTATTCATTATTCAATATTCATTTCTTGTCGAAAAGACTTTTTCGACAAGCTGAATGCCTCCCACAATCGGGAGGCATTTCCTTTACATTACCCGTTAAAAATATTCACCGCAAGTATTGCCGCCCCAAGTACCACAAGCACAATACCCGTGGCTCTGTTGAGAGTTTTTGCGGAAACCTTATTGGCAATAACCGAGGCCATAAGGGCAAACACAAGAGTGCTGAAAACGCATATCACAAGGGCTTTTATGTCGGGCATTCCGCCTATAGCAAAGTGGCTTACCGAACCTGTCAGCGCCGTTGCCGCCATAATGAAAACGCTTGTACCAACGGCGGTTTTAAGCTCATAGCCAAGCACGGAGGTAAGCACAAGCAGCATCATCATACCGCCCCCTGCGCCTATAAAGCCGCAGATAAAGCCTACAACTGCGCCGCAGATAAGAGAACGCACCGCCTTTTGCCTTGCAGTGGAGTTCTGAAACCTTGCTTTGGGCGCAACAACGGGCTTTACAATAAACTTAATACCAAGCAGCAGGGTCATTACCGTTGAAAAGCTGCCCATTGTGGTTTTTGGAACAAGGCTTGCAACATAGCTGCCCACAAGAGTGAAGCAAAGGACAGCCGCCATCATTATAAGCCCGTTTTTTATGTCTATGTTCTTGTTTTTGGCGTAAGTACCTGCCGAAACTGCGCTTGCCAGCACATCGCTTGCAAGAGCGATTCCCACAGCAAGATAAGGATCAATTCCGAGAAAGGTTATCAGCATAGGGCTTATAACAGCGGCAGCGCTCATTCCTGCAAAGCCTGTGCCAAGGCCTGCCCCAAGTCCTGCAATAATACAAATAAGAATATCCATTTTGCCTTCTTCTATGAAAATCTCCTGCGGCATTTGAAAAACCGCAGGAGAGTAACTTCTAATTACTTTGTGCCAAAAATTCTGTCGCCGCCGTCGCCGATTCCGGGAACAATGTATAAATCATCGTTCAGTCCCTCGTCAAGTGCGCCGCAGTAAATTTCAACATCGGGATAAGCGCTCTGAACCGCTTCAACACCCTCGGGGCAGGCAACAACAACCATAAGCTTGATTGAATGTGCGCCGGATTCCTTGATGTTTTCGATTGCCTTGATAGCGGTCTTGCCTGTGCCAAGCATCAAGTCCATAACGATAACGTCACGTTCCTTGATGTCAAAGGGCAGCTTGCTGTAATAAACGTGAACAGAGCCGTCCTTTGCGTCATCATCACGGCAGATTCCGATATGACCAATCTTTGCGGCAGGAACAAGTGAAATTGCGCCCTCAACCATACCAAGACCTGCACGGAGAATCGGAATAAATGCAACCTTGCGGCCTGAAATTACGTTTGTCTTTGCAATTGAAATAGGAGTCTGAATTTCAACCTGCTTAAGGGGAAGATCACGGGTCGCCTCGTAGCTCATCAGCATTGCAACCTCGGAAACAAGCTCTCTGAATTCCTTTGAGCCTGTGTTCTTGTCACGAAGAAGCGAAACCTTATGCTGTACCAGCGGATGATCGCAAATGTGTAATTTGTTAGACATTTTAATTGTCCTCCTCTAATTTTTTGATTTTATCAACTCGAACGGCATGACGTCCGCCCTCAAATTCCGTATTCAGAAATACATCAAGCAGCTCAACCGCAAGTCCGGGACCGATTGTTCTTCCGCCCATGCAGATTACGTTTGCGTCGTTGTGCAGTCTTGTGTATTTTGCAGAGTACCAGTCGCTGCAAAGTGCGGCTCTGATTCCCTTTATCTTGTTTGCCGCCATGGAAATTCCGATTCCCGTGCCGCAGATAAGCACGCCCTTTTCAGCCTTTCCCGCAACAATTTCCTTGCAGACCTTTTCGGCAATGTCGGGATAATCCACCGATTCCCCGTTACAGCCGTAGTCTGTAAACGGGATATTATGCTCCTTAAGGTACTTGATAAGCTCAAGCTTTAATGCGTATCCGCCGTGGTCACAGCCAATAGCTATCATTTTTATCCTTCTTTCATTCTACTTTATTTATTTTAGCCAGTCTTTCACGTTCCGCCTGAGGCAGTCGGAGATAGCTTGGCATAAGCTCCTTTGCGGATATTTCCCTGCCCTTTTCCGCCGCAAAGCAGACGCTTACTGCGTTCTGATAACGCAAAAGCGGAGGTGCAAGGGTCACGTTTTCGCCGTTTATGGTCTTATAGGTAAGGTCGGCGCCGTCCCCCACAAGCAGAATTTCCTCGCTGATATTCTTTAATTCTTCGGCAAGGTCTGGAATAAACAGCGCTCTGTCCTCGCAAAGCCGTGTTACAATTCCCTTTTCAACTCTGAACAAGGCGTTGTAAACCTGATTGCACCGTGCGTCCATTACGGCGCACACAACGCCATTGTGAAGCAGGCAGTTATAAGCCATTGCCTCCAGTGATGAAACGGCAATGCAGGGCTTTTTTGCCGCAAAAGCAATTCCCTTTACGGCGGAAACCCCTATCCGAAGTCCCGTAAAGGAGCCCGGACCGTTTGAAACCGCCAAAGCGTCAATGCTTTCAATGCCGATTTCTGCACTTTTAAGCATATTCTCCATTAAGGGCACAAGGGT